>JBGUED010000134.1:0-6417 GCA_041821525.1 Candidatus Aminicenantaceae bacterium
AGATGACGGGGACCTCGCCGGACTCGAAGACCAGGCCTTCCTTCTCGAAGCGGCGGATGCCGCCGGCCCATACGATGCGGCGGCGGTTCTCCAGTTGCTTTTCATCGCTGCCCCCCTTCCCCATCTTTTCTTCAAGCTCCTTCTCCAGTACACGAGTTGGTGAGAATGGACCAGGAGTAGACTGCATGGCGCCAACGTCGCATTACTGATGGCGGAAGGGGACGGGATGGGAAGGCCATTGCACTTGACAAGAAATTTGGTTATAATTCCCCCCTGTTCACTCTAGGGTCAGGCCGAGAGCAACAAAAAAGAAACCGTAATTATGAAAGTCAAAGTGTGGAATACCATCCAGCAGCTCAGCCGGGAGCGCGGTGTCGCGGCACAGGTGATCGTCAACGCCATCGAGGAATCTCTGCGGGTGGCATCCCATAACTACTTTTCACACAACGAAGACATCCACGTCGATTTTAATCCGGAGAAAGGAAACCTCAGGGTTTTCTCCAGAAAAACAGTTTCTGAGGAGCCTCAGAATCCCGGCAGAGAGATCTCGCTGGATGAAGCGCTCAGGATCAACCAGGAAGCGGTTCTCGGGGAAACGATAGAGATTGACCTGCCCACAGAAACCCTAGACCGGATCTCAGCCCAGGCCGCCAAGCATGTCATCTTTCAGAAGGTCCGGGATGCCGAACAGGAGCACGTCTATCAGCAGTTCGCACCCCGGATTGGTGAGATCGTCACGGGAGTGCTGCGGCGCATCGAGACCAACAAAAACATGATCCTGGAGGTCAGCAAGACCGAGGTCCTGTTCCCCGAGAGGGAAAAGCTCGAATCCGACAATTTCCGCCGTGGTGACCGAGTCAAGGCTGTGATCACCCATGTCCTGAGGGACTCCAAGGGACCCCAGGTCATGGTCTCCCGCGCCGATTCCCGGTTCCTGGCCAAACTCCTGGAACTGGAGATCCCGGAAATCGCAAACGGCAACATCGAGATCCGGCAGCTGGTCCGTCAGACCGGAGAGCGGGCCAAGGTAGCAGTGGTCTCGAAAGAAAAAGACATCGATCCGGTAGGTGCCTGCATCGGTGTCAAAGGGAACCGGATCCTCGCGATCAGCAAGGAACTGGGCGGGGAAAAGATCGATATCATCGAATGGTCGGACGATCTCCGCGCCTATGCCATGGCCGCGCTCAGCCCCGCCAAGGTCTTGGAAGTGTCCTATGTTGACAAAAACAGGCAGACTTTGTACGTCCGCGTCGGGAAAGATCAGTTCTCCTTGGCGATAGGCAAAAAAGGCACCAACGTCCGGTTGGCCTCCCGCTTGTTGGGATGGAAGATCGAAATTAAAAGCGATTAGGAAATAATAAGCCATGAGCAGCAACGACCAAAACAACGAAATCCCCAAGGCCCAGATCAGGGAAGGGACAAACCTGAAAGACTTCTGTGACAACCTCGGAGTGAGAGCCAGAGACTTGATCGAGGCCCTTAACAAGCAGGGTATTAAGGTGGGAGTCCACCACGATATCACCGAGGAGATCGCGAGCCTCATCACTAAGATCTCCGGTGTCGCCATCGAGATTACTTCCATAGAAGACGAGGTCAGCCAACTGGCCACCTCCGATCCGGAGGAGCTCGTGCCCCGCTCTCCGGTCGTGACCATCATGGGACACGTCGATCACGGCAAGACCACACTGTTGGATGCCATCCGTGAATCCAATATCGTCAATAAGGAGTTTGGAGGGATCACGCAGCACATCGGCGCCTACCGAGTCGACCACAAGGGGAACTCGATCACGTTCATCGACACTCCGGGTCACGAAGCCTTTACACGGATGCGGGCCCGCGGGGCCAATGCCACAGACATCGTGATCCTGGTCGTCGCGGCCGACGACGGTGTCATGCCCCAAACGAAAGAAGCCATCAACCACGCCAAGGCTGCGGACGTCCCCATCCTGGTGGCCATTAACAAGATCGATATGACCGGGGCCGATCCGGACAAAGCCAAGCAGCAGCTCTCCAAAGAGGGACTGATGGTGGAGGACTGGGGAGGCGATGTCGTCAGCGTGGAAGTCTCCGCCAAGGAAAAGACGAATCTCGACGCGCTTCTCGAGTTGATCGGGCTCATCAGCGAGATGCTGGAGCTCAAGGGAAACCCCAATGTCCCGGCCCAGGGAGTCGTACTGGAAGCCCGGCTGGATGCCCAAAAAGGCCCCCTGGCCACGGTCATTATACAGCAGGGCACCCTCTATCAGGGGGACGCTTTTATCTCCGGAATCCGTTTCGGCAAGGCGCGGGCGCTGTTCGATGAGCATGGAATGCCTCTGAAACAATCGGGACTGTCCATGCCGGTCGAGGTCATGGGATTCTCGGATGTCCCCCAGGCTGGGGATCTCTTCCAGGCAGTTTCAGATCTGGAGACCGCGAAACACATCGTCAGCTACAGGCTCTCGAAGCTCAAGGAGGATGCACCGCAGCAGCGGAAGGAATATCTCACCCTGGACCAGCTCTTCAAATCCATCGAAGGCGGGGAGACCAAAGAGCTGTCGCTCATCATCAAAGGGGATGTGCACGGGTCCGTCGACACCCTCAACGACATACTGCCCAACCTGAGCACTGAGCAGGTCACGGTCAAGATCCTGCATTACGCAACCGGAAACGTCACAGAACAGGACATCGTACTGGCCTCGGCATCCAACGCCATAATTTTGGGTTACAATATAAAACCGCTGCAGAACATCCTGGATCTGGCAAAAACGGAACACGTCGAGGTCCGGACCTATACAGTGATCTACCAGCTCATGGATGACATAAAAAAGGCCATGCACGGACTCCTGGATCCCGTGCTCAAGGAGAATTATCTCGGCCGCGCACAGATCAAGCGAGTGTTTCTCATCCCGCGTGCGGGAGAAGTCGCCGGCTGTTTGGTCATGGACGGGAAGATCACCCGAAACGCGAATGTCCGCCTCCTCCGGGGAGAGGAAGTCATCCATGAAGGCAGGATTTCCTCCCTGAAACACCTGAAGAACAACGTCACAGAAGTCAAAAAGGATCATGAGTGCGGCATCGGCCTGGACCGGTTCAAGGGGATTCAGGAAGGAGACATCATAGAAGCCTACGTCATCGAAAAGGTCGCGCCCCCAGAACTCTGAGAGAGACACGCCCAATACCAATGATCATCGGTTGCCTGGTACTCGAGATCTACCTCCCCTATTCCCACTCCTTGAAAGAAAAGAGAAAGCGGCTGAAGCGACTGCATGATCGGCTCAAGAGCCGGCACAACGTTGCGGTCTCGGAACTCGATTTTCAGGACAAATGGCAGAGATCGCGCATCGGGATGGTGACCTTGAACAGCCAGAAGGGCGTGATCGAAAAGACTCTGAACCAGATCGTCAGGGACATCGAGGAAACCATCGATGGCGAGATCTTGAATGTTGACATCTCCTATCTCTGAAGAATCGCATGAATGAGAGCCTCCGACAGAAAAAAGTTGCTCGCATTGTCAAGGAGATCCTGAGTGCGCAGCTCATCACCCTATTTCAGGATTCGGACTCAGGTCTCGTTACTGTTACGCGCCTGGAAATGTCCAAGGACCTGAAAACCGCTCATGTTCACGTCAGCGTCTTCGGCGATGCGGATGAAGAGGCTGTGCTGCAGCGCCTCCAGCACCTTCAGGGATCTTTAAGAAAATCGGTTGCCTCCCATTCTAAATTAAAGTATAATCCGAAGCTAATTTTTTCACTGGACCCCCTGATGGGCCATGAAAAACGGATCGACCAGCTCCTGAACGGCATCAGCAACGATGAGCACTGAAGCAATCATACAGATCAAGAACAAAATCTTGGAAAGCCGCCGGATTGCCGTTCTTTCTCACCTTAGACCCGATGGTGATTCCATATGTGCCAGCCTGTCCCTGCACTTCATGGGGGAAATGCTGGGCAAGGAATTGGATGTCTACATCAAGGACCGGCTCCCGTTCCCTTTCAACAACTTCCCGGACGTGGAGCGGATCCGTATAGGAGAGATGCCACAGCAGGATGACTCCTATGACTGTGTCATCCTGCTGGAGTGCGCCAATGTCTCGCGTTCGGGCCAGTCCAACCTCGAGGACTGCTTCAAGATCAACATCGACCATCACCACTCCAACGATCTCTATGCGGATATCAATTGGGTCGATCCGGAAGCACCGGCCGTGGCCTGTATGATCTACCATCTGGGAGAAGAACTCGGGATCACGCTGACACCCCGGATCGCCACCCAGCTCTACAGCGCCATCGTCTCCGACACCGGTTCCTTCCAGTTTTCCAACACCAATGCGGAAGCCTTTAAGATCTGCTACCAGCTCGTCAACCATGGCGCCGTACCCATTCAGGTGACGGAGATGCTTTTTAACAACAATCCCTGGGAGAAGATCAAGCTGATGGGTCAGGTCCTCTCCATCTTGTCCATGAGTCACGATGGCAACATCGCCATCATCACTATGTTCAAGCGCTTCCTGGACGACCTGAACCTGAAAGAGATCGATAGCGAAGAGATAACGACACTAGCCCGATCCATCAAGGGAGCCGGCATGGTCCTCTTTTTCAAAGAGATGCAGCCGGACACATTCCGAGTGAGCATCCGGTCCAAAGCCTCAGCCGATGCGGCCGCGGTCGCGGAGCATTTCGGCGGTGGCGGACACCGACACGCCGCCGGCTTCACCGTATCAGGGAAGATTGAGGCCTTGACCCGGGATATCCCGACCGAGGTCAATCGTCTACTTAAAGAGAACGGACAGATTTAGCGGGGACAGCGCCCCCCTGATTCATGCGCTGCACATTTTCAACATGGACGGCATTATCCAGGCCCGGAAACCGCCTCTGGTCACGTCCCATGACATGGTCCAGCAGATCCGTTCCCTGCTCCCCGGAAATAAGATCGGTCATTTCGGGACCCTGGACCCTCTGGCTACGGGACTGCTCCTGCTGGCAGTCGGCTCTGCCACACGACTGTTTCCTTTTTTTTCCAAGTTGGCCAAGGCATATGAGGGTACGATCCGCCTGGGACTTTCCACTGATACCTATGACTCTCTGGGCAAGCCCACCTCAGACCCATCCACCGAGTGGCCGGATCAGGCCCGGCTGGAACGGGAGATGAGGGATTTCAAAGGAGAGATTTCCCAGCTCCCTCCGCCCTTTTCAGCCAAGAAGCACAAGGGACAGCCCCTCTACAAGCTGGCAAGGGCCAACCTACCCACACCGCTGAAGCCGGCATTGGTGTCCGTACATGAATTCCTCTGCCATAGTTATCAGGCACCGGACATCGAGTTCAGCACCCGCTGCTCCTCCGGGACCTACATCCGCTCGCTGGCGCACGACCTGGGCCAGAACCTGGGCTGCGGTGCGCATCTGACCCGCCTTGTCCGCACTGAGGTCGGTCGGTTTCTATTAAAGGACGCTCACAGTCTGGAAGCTATCTCCACGTTAAGCGCCGCCGGCCACATCCAGGGCTTCCTTCTCCCCATCGAAGAGCTCCTGCCTGAGTTTCCGAGGCTCATCCTGACCGAAGAGGGGGCCGCCTTGGCGTGCCATGGCAACCTCATCGCCCCCCAGCACATCGCCAAGATCTTTGAATCCCATACATCCGAAACGGCTGCCGGGTCCCTGGAAGCCAAGGTGTTCCGGCTTTTCAGTGAAGGAGGGCGGCTCCTGGCGTTCGCACGCAAGGCCTCCGATCAGATCGGTCTCCATCCATTTCTGGTTGTTGACACGGGCACAGCCGATCAGTAAAGTGAGGGACAGTTAAATGAATTCTAAAGAATCCTTCTCCCGTTGGGGAATCATATTCGCGGGCCTCGGCATGGCCGTGGGAACGGGCAACATGTGGCGTTTTCCCCGGATAGCGGCACAATACGGGGGCGGCGCCTTCATGCTGGTGTGGATCCTTTTCCTGTTTATCTGGGCATTTCCCCTCCTCACTATCGAGCTTTCGATTGGAAAAAAAACACGGCAGGGGGTGATCGGGTCCTTTGCCAACATGATGGGCAAGAAATTCGCATGGATGGGAACGTGGGTAGCCTTCGTCACTGCGGCCATCACGTTCTATTACGCAGTTGTCACCGGGTGGTGCCTGAAATATTTCCTTGCCACCTGCTTTCAAGGCCTGGTACATAAAGATCCCGAGAAGTTCTGGCTGGGATTCACATCCTCCTGGGAGCCGATCATATTCCACTTTGCCGCTATCTTCATCGGCTGCAGTATCATCTACTTCGGTGTGATCAAGGGTATAGAAAGGGCGAACCGCATACTCATCCCCTCCTTGTTCATACTGCTGCTGGTAGCCGCCGTGCGTGCCCTCACGCTGCCTGGGGCATTTTTGGGTCTGAACTTTCTCTTTTCTCCCAATTTCTCTCAGTTGGGCAATCTGGATCTCTGGTTGAACGCCGCC
>JBGUED010000135.1:0-6351 GCA_041821525.1 Candidatus Aminicenantaceae bacterium
GCCAATAAGGCTTTAAAAAGGGGCTTCTAAGGGTATAAGTTGTTTATTTTTAGATAGATTTCATGGTCCGTCCCCGAACGAGAGAGAAATTGGACGAAAGTCCAATAGACATTATGCTCCTCTGATATTACAATCGAGTCAATAGCTGGTAAAAAGACCGCGAAGGAGTGTGGTAATGCGGAGAAGATATCTGCTTCGATTCACCCTGGTGCTGTTTGCAGCCGTCACCCTTTTGGCGGCATCATTCAGTCTAAGTGCACAGAGCGGAACCTCACCGGCGGAGAAGTCGCAGGACAAACAAGTTGAGGCCGTTCCGGGGGAACCTGCCATCCAGGCCATCCCCGCTACCGAGATCACGCTCCAGGCTGAAAAGATCAAGACCCGGCTCAACGAGATGCGGTCTGTCATCGATTCCGTTCCCGATGTCAGCAGGGTGGCATCGGAGCTGCCTAGGTTCATTGAGAGACTGGAACGAGCCACGGGAGAGCTGGACACGATAGTTCTCGAGGACCTGAGCATTAGCCAGTTGAATGATTTGCAAGATGAATGGCTGCGTTACAAAATATCGGGTGGCGAAAGTCAGGGGACCCTATTCGCCAGATCTCAGTCTCTCGAAAAGGAGAGAGCCGAGCTGAAACAGCTGAGGGAGACCTGGGGATTGACCCGTAAGATCGCTGCTGAGGAAGGATTTGCGGACGCATTGATGGCCCAGATCAATTCAACCCTGGCAGCGATCGGAACTGTCGAAGAGGCCCTCCTCCAGCGGCTGGATGATGTCTTTACGCTGCAGAGCCAGGTTTCCTCTCATACCATGGCCGTCACCGAAGTGATCAACCGGATCGATACGGCGAGGGGGATATCTCGAAAACTCCTTTTTGCCCAGGACAGAGCCCCCCTCTGGCAGATCATTTTTTCTCCCAGCGAGGATCCTCCTGTCTGGGAGCAAATAAAAACTGTGGTGCGGGATCGAGCCCGCACTCTGCGGAATTTCTATCGGGATTACAAGCAGCGCCTGCTCCTCCAGGTGTTTCTGTTCATTGGGATGGCGGTCATCCTGATTGCAGTGCGGCGCCGCCTCCTGGAGGGATCTCCGGACGGGGCCTTAAAACCGTCGGCTTATCTCCTCACACGTCCCTTTTCTGTGTCGTTGTTGATCAGCCTTATTCTGTCAATTGTACTCCTCTCTCAGATGCCTGTGGCTGTTGAGAAGTTGATCGCCGTCCTGGGCCTCATCCCTCTGCTGCGCCTCCTCCCGGGTTTGGTAGACCCTGTACTCCGGAAGCCACTCTATGGATTGGGCCTGATATATTTCCTGGGACAACTGGGATCTCTTATGGGAGCCAGGTCCCTGGCATGGCGTTTGGTTTTGCTGTTCGTGCTGACCTTGGCAATCGGAGGATTGATCTGGCTCCTCAAACGGGAAGGACTTGTGTCAAAGCTTAGGCTGGGGAAGTGGGCAAAACTGGCAGAACTTTTCCTGCGCCTCTGTCTCCTTCTGTTTGCCGGTGCATGGCTCGCGAACGTCCTGGGAAATGTGGGGCTGGCGGAAGCCTTGGCCTCGGGTACCTTCTGGACTCTCTACACCCTGGCTCTCATCCTCACCGGCGTCATTGTCCTGGAAGACCTGGCCCTCACGTTACTGAAGAGCCGAGCCGGGCAGTCCCTGCGCATGATCCGCCTGCACACGGCTTCTTGGGAGAAAAGAACGAAGAAGATCCTGCATCTGGCGGCCTTTGCCTATTGGGCCCACATGACTCTGTATTATTTCAACATCCTTAATCCCGTCAGAGCTTCGGTACTCAATATCCTCAAGGGACACCTGACCCGGGGAACGATGAGCATCTCGATGGGAGATATCCTGGTTTTCATCCTCACGCTGTGGATATCGATCCTGTTGGCCCGCTTCATCCGTTTCATGCTGGGGGAGGAGGTCCTTCCGCGCATGACACTTCCCCGTGGCGTGCCGGCGGCCGTATCGTTTACTGCCTACTATCTAATCCTCGTTTTCGGATTCTTGCTGTCCCTGTCTGCTGCAGGTATCGAGTGGAGCCGATTCGCGATCCTGGCCGGGGCTCTGGGTATCGGGATCGGGTTCGGCCTGCAGAACCTGGTCAACAATTTTGTGTCCGGCCTGATCCTCATTTTCGAAAGGCCCATCAAGTTGGGGGATACCATCGAGTTCGGTCCCCTCAGGGGACAGGTCATGCGCATCGGGATCCGCTCCAGCACGATACGGACCTGGGAAGGCGCCGAGGTCATCGTGCCCAACGGCAACCTGATCTCGAACGAGGTCATCAATTGGACTCTGTCCGACAGGAAGCGTAGGCTCAAGGTCCCCGTGGGCGTGGCCTATGGTACGGATCCGAACCTGGTCCTGGGGATACTGACGGCCGTGGCCCAGGATCAAAAGGATGTCCTGGATGATCCCAAACCCAAAGCGACGTTTAAAGGATTCGGTGAGAGCTCGCTTGATTTCGAGTTGCGCTACTCCATCCGTGAGTTTGAGGATTGGGTCTGGATAAAAAGCGAGATCAACTTGGCGATCCTCGACGCGCTCAAGGCGGCCGAGATCGAGATCCCCTTTCCCCAGCGGGACCTGTATGTGCGTTCCGTGGATGCGAAGGCCGGCCAGGTTACGGCCCGATTGGAATCCGAGGGAGAGGGGAGGCCGGAGAGCGGGGAACCCGACGGGGACGATTCCTAGCGTCGCCTGGATAGCGTGGCATTCCGATTCTTGAATCCAGGATCACTCGCAGCAGGAGCAGTCCGGTTCAGTTCCCTGCAGCATCCCGTAGATGATGGCAGTGGCACAGCCCACGCCGGCGTCGACTGAGAGCGCCTCGTATTGACAGTTGTTAGCGCACGCCCCGCATTCGATGCACCGGTCTTTGTCTGTGATGCGGGCTTTCTTGTCCTCCATTTCGAACACGGTGCGGGGGCAGACCTCGATGCAGCGGCGGCATCCGGTGCATTTCTCCGAATTATATTTGAGGGTGACCACGTTCTTGAGGTATTTCACGGCACTCCCCATGTCGTCAGTTTGTAAATGAGGATGAGGACGCCGGATAGAGCAGCAACCGTGATGTAGATCGGGATGGTGATGCGGAGCTCCTTCTTGACTCCTGAGATGTTGGTGAAGGTCGTGGCACCCGTGAAGTTAAGGGCCAGGTAGGAGCTGAGGGCCGGCAAGAGCAGGTAGGCGGCTGCCAGGAGCCAGGGATTGTGGTGCAGAGCGGGGGATATCAGCGGAAAGCCGAGCGCGTACAGGACTGCGCTGAGGAGCAGCCCCTTGAGCGCGAACGACCGGAACGGTGTGTAGGGCAGAAGGAGCGGGACCAGGAGCGCACCGATGAGCACCGAGATCAGCCCCAGGAACAGGAAAGGGAGCCCGGGAGAAATTAGATCCTGAAACAGGATTCCCTGCTTCTGGAGCCCGAAGAAGACTAGGAGTACAAGGGTAGGGACGAAGAGTTTCTTGAAGGCGGGATTAAGCTCCATGGGAGTGAGGATGAGCCGGGAAATGAGAGGAAACCGGACGGCCCGCATCTTAGTTGTGGCTTTGAAGCCGGCATTTACATAGGCCTGGATATCGCTGGCCAGGACCGGTCCAAAATACACACGGAATCCCGTTGCCTCCTGGATGATGTGGGCGTGCACACCGGGAGCGCCGAGCTGAGGCAGAATGATCCTACGGTGCGAGACGATCTGGTCCAGACCGACGGAGCGGATGCGGTTGACGACCTCGACAGTGCTGAAAGTACCTTTACCCGCCGCGCACCAGACATTAATGCCGTCGGTATCGATAACCAGAAGCCAGGCGTCCAGTCCGGTCAGCTCGCGGCGCAGGTAGTCGAAGCTGAGCTTGTAGTTGGCCGTGACCATGACCGGGGATTCTGCATCGGGGCGGCCCACCGCGTAGAGGCCCGGCTCGACCCGGTACCGCATCCTGAAACTGGTGGTGCGGGCCCTGAAATGTCCCAGGCGGTCTGTGCGGGACCACGCAGTCTTGACCTGCAGGACCTTTCCCCGCGGATGATCCAGGAGGTTGGCGACCCAGGGTTTGGACTGGGCCTCCGGGGGGGAGAGAAAAGGGCCTCCCTCACAGCAGCTTTCGGACATCATCGTACGTTTCCTCACTGCCCCGGTACCTGAATGACCGGTAGCTTAGTTCCTATTGTTCATAGAAATCATGATCGAGGCAAGAGAATTCCTTATTGGCTTGTTTTTGCCCTCTAAAATGAGCGAATAAGCGGATAAAAATGGGGATTTAAAGTATTAAGTGCTTTGTTTGCAGCTAGATTCCATGGTCCGTCCCCAAAATAAAAGGCCGGAGGCGAGGATGAGGGCGCAGATGACGCCGTCGAGGACGGGGGCGCCGAGCTGCTCCTGCAGGCGCTTGTCCAGGCCGGTCATCCCGGCGCAGCCCAGGACGATCACCTCGGCGCTGTCTTCGGAGATGGCGCGGCGGGCGGCGTCCAGGTATTTCTCCTCGTCCGGCGCGTTTTCCATGCCGGGCGATGGTGCCCGCACCGAAGCCAACTGGCCAGCGAGGTGGTACTTGCGGACCAGGGCCTCCTTGTTGGGAATGGAGTGATCTGCGGTCGACACCACCGAAAACCGGTGGCCCAGCATGGCCGCCATCTGCATGGAAGTCTGCCCGATCCCGATCACGGGCTTGTCTGTGATCTCCCTCAGCACGTCCAGGTTGGGATCGCAGTGGCAGGCCACGATAAAGGCATCGCAGCTGTCTTCGTTTTCTCTGACCAGGGCGATCATCCCCGGGGCGGTCCGAACCTGGTCTTGGTAGGTCTCGATGAATTCAGGCGCGTCCGGATTGCGGCGGCACTCGACTTCGTATGCGCCGGCCGCGAATGCCACCGCAGTTTCCTGGATCTGTGCTGTCATCTCTGAATCGCTGTTAGGATTAATGATAAGGATCTTCATCTGTGACGGCTCCCTTTTTTAGGTCAACTCCCGCTAATGAGTGTTGAAGGGGGAGACTGGACATATTCCCGGCTCTTGTCGATCAGAGAAGTCGTGTACCGGTTTTGACCCGAGAGAAAATCCTGCATGAGTTTGAAGAAGGCCCCGCTTAGGGCCAGCACGGCCACCAGGTTCGGGAGTGAGCAGACCCCGACCGAGATGTTGGCCAGGACCCAGAGCCGGTCCACATCCACGACACCCGCGAAGACCACCCCCGGCACCAGGTAGAGCCACTTGAAATAGCGCACGGCACGGCGGCCGAACAGGTTGAGTATCGCAGTCTCGAAATAGATGAAGAAACCGATCTGGGTGGTGAGGCAGAAGGTGAGGATGGAGACCGAGATCAACGTGCCGGAGAGGCCAGGCGAGAGCTCTGCAGAAAAGGCTGCGATGACCAGCTCGATGCCTGTTTCCCCGCTGCTCAAAACTCCTGTGGAGAGGATGGCGAAGGACGTGATGGTGCAGATCACGATGGTGTCGAAGAAGACCTCGACGGCTCCCCATAGGCCCTGCTGGAAGGGATGGAGTGTGTCTGCATTGGCGTGCACCATGGGGGCGGTGCCCAGTCCGGCCTCATTGGAGAGCATGCCCCGGGCCATCCCCTGCTTGAGGGTGGCGGCGATGGCGGCCCCGGCGAATCCTCCAGCGGCAGGGGCCGGTGCGAAAGCATAGGTGAAGATGGAGGTGAAGACGTCCGGTATTTTATCGAAGTTGAGGATGAAAATAACCAGGCCGCCGGCGATGTAGAGGAGCGACATGAGAGGCACCAGCGTCTCGCAGAAGCGGCCGATGCGGCGGATTCCACCGAATATCACGACACCCGTGACCACCGCCATGACTCCGGTCGTGAAATAGGGATTGAGCGCATAACTCTTGAGGAAAGAGCGGCCCACCGTGTGGGATTGGATCAGGGTGGCGGTGAAGAGCGAATTGACGAGGATGCCCAGGCTGAAGAGCTTGGCCAGGAAGGGCCAGCCCAGCCCCTTGCGCATGTAGTACATAGGGCCGCCGTGCAGGGCCCCGTCGGGATCGAACTCACGGTAGTGCACGGCAAGGGTGATTTCCACCGTCTTGGTCATCATGCCCAGCAGGGCGAAGATCCACATCCAGAAGATAGCGCCGGGCCCTCCAACGGAAAGGGCCGTGGCCACGCCGGCCATGTTGCCCATGCCCACGGTGCTGGCCAGGGCTGTGGCCGTGGCCTGGAACGGGGTGAGCTTCTCGCTGCTCCGAGATTCCGGTGTCTCAAAGATCTTGCCCAGGGTATTTCGCCAAATAAGCCGGATACCAAAAAACTGGAAAAACCGTGATCTCACGCCGAGATAGATGCCCACCGCGGCGATGAAGGCCATGGTCCAGGGGCCCCAC
>JBGUED010000136.1:0-6325 GCA_041821525.1 Candidatus Aminicenantaceae bacterium
GGGTCTATGCCCGGGCCTACGGAGCCCTCCGCGGCCTCTCCCCGCAGAGGATCGTCCTGCTCGGGACCGGACACAGCCTCCACGGATCGTATTTTTCCCTCTCCGAAAAGACCTTCTCCACGCCCCTGGGGGAGGTGCGGAGCGATCTCGATTGGGTGGCGGCCCTAAAGGAGGCGGGCGGAGAGTCGGTCAGCCCGGATGATTTTGTCCACCGCAGCGAGCATTCGCTGGAGTTCCAGCTGCTCTTCTGCCAGCATCTGTTCGGAGACTCGTTCAGTATCGTGCCCGTCCTGTGCGGCTCCTTCCACGAACTTTTGGGCCGGGTCTCGCGGCCGGCCGACCTGGAGGACATCCGGGGCTTCCTCTCGGCTCTGAAAGAATTCCTGGCAAAGGAACCGGACACCCTGGTGATCGCCGGAGTGGATTTTTCCCATATCGGGCCGAAATTTGGACACGATACCAGCGCTGCGGCTCTTTTGCACGAGGCCAGGGCCCACGACATGGCCCTTATCAATGCCCTTTGCCGGGGGGATTTGACGGGCTTCTGGCTGGAGAGCCGCAGGGTCGGGGACCGGTATCATGTCTGCGGATTCTCGGCCATGGCGTGTGTGCTCGAGCTCTTTGACGATCTTGAGGGCCGCATGCTGGACTACGAGTTCTGGCGGGAGGAAGCGACCAGGTCGGCCGTGAGTTTCGCGGCTGTGCTCCTCGGGGAAAACTCCCGCAAGGAGTCGCCTGGAGGGTAAGATGGGTGATTTCGGCGGCGCAGTAAAGCAGAAAGACACCTACGATCTGGCCGTGCTCGGTATTCCCTATGACGCGAAGTCGTCTTATCTCAGAGGAGCCGCCGCCGGACCTGCGGCCATACGTGCGGCCTCGGATGAAGACATGATCAATGCCTTCACAGAGTTGGGGGCCGACCTGTTCCGCGATGCAGACCTGGTGGATCTGGGCGACGTGGAAGCCTCAGGAGAGTTCGAACACGTGGCGGCTCGGATCGAGAGCAGGCTGATCGAGGTCCTGGACCGGGGGGCCGTTCCCCTGGTCCTGGGGGGAGACCATTCCGTGACCTATCCGATCGTGCGCACCCTGGCGCGGGCATTCCCTTCCCTGGACATCCTGCACTTCGATGCACACCCGGACCTGTACGAGGAGTTCCAGGGCGATCCCTATTCCCACGCCTGCCCCTTCGCGCGGATCCTGGAAGAGGGGCTTGCTGCCAGGCTGGTGCAGGTGGGAATCCGGGCCGCGACCAAGGACCACCGCGCCAAAGCCGAACGATCCGGCTTCCGGATGGTCGAGATGAAAGACCTGAAGGATGATCTGACCCTGAACTTCCGTAATCCCCTATATATTTCTTTTGATATAGATGCCCTGGATCCAGCTTATGCTCCCGGTGTGTCACACCTGGAGCCGGGAGGGATGTCCACACGGCAGGCCCTGGGAATCCTTCACCGTCTCGAGGCCGACATCGTGGGCATGGATATTGTCGAGGTCAATCCCTCGCGCGATCCCTCCGGGATCACCGCCGCGGCCGCCGCCAAGCTGATCATGGAGGTGGCCGGAAAGATCGTGGTCGAGAGGTGTAAATCCTGACGCCGCGGATCACTCCCTCGACGACAACAGCTGTGTGATCTTTTCGAGCCAGGCCGCATCCACCTCCGAAAAGGCGTCGAAACGCTGGCTGTCTACATCGAGAACAGCCCACACCTCTCCCTTCTCCGTGAACAGAGGCACCACGATCTCGGAATTGGAGCGGCTGTCGCAGGCGACGTGTCCGGGGAAGCAGTGCACATCGGGAACTATGACGACCGCTTTACTGAGGACTCCTGCCCAGCACGCGCCCTCCGGGCCCTCCAGCACCTGGCAGGCGACCGGTCCCTGGTAGGGGCCCACCACGAGGCGTTTGTGCTTGAGCAGATAGAATCCTGTCCAGAAAAAGTGCGGCATCTTATGGTGCAGCAGGGCTGTGACGGTCGCCATATGGGCGACACGGTCCTTGCTTTTGAGCAGCAGTTCCCGGAGCTGTGTGTAGATCCTCTCATATCGCTTGTCCAGTCTCGTCGCTGTGTCCACACTGTTCTCCTGTTCGATGAAATTCTGGCCTTCGGCCGGTTTCAGGGAGATCGAAAATCGAAGCCGAAGCCATTATAACAGATGATTTTCCCCAGAAAAACCCCATATTTTCTCTTGACATTGTCCCTTTTATCCGATAAATATGAGGCAAGACCTGAAAGTACTACAGGGAGAGACTGGGGCAAAAAGGCCAATACAGTGACCCCGAATAATTTGTATCTGATCGGGTCTGATGAGCTTAGGCTGTAGAGTGGGAAGCACTTTCAGCATATAAATCTCTATGGAGGTAAAATAAATGGCGTACACTTTCACAAATTCTAAAGGAGTCACCTACTATCTCCACTTTAAGGATGTAAACCTCAAGGGGGGACGGCAACAGAGAATTTTCTTTTTTGCCCGTGATGTCAGAGATGGATCGCTGGACGCGGTCCCGGATGGCTACAAAGTCATGGAGACCACCCGGACAGGTATGCCCATCCTGAAGAAAAAGTAAGCGACGGCTGAGGGAGCGAAGTCCCTTCGAGGGAAGAGGCCTCGCTCCCTGCCTGTATCTCCACCCCTTCCTCCGACCCGGGGTCGCTCGGGCCTAACCCGGCTTTTTTGCCTTTTCAGCGAAGAACAACTCTGTCTATGGGATCTCTGTCGTCTTTCCCTGCGCAAAAAACGCCTGGGGTGCTCAAGAAATGTCGCCCCAGACACCCATCTGTCCTCGATACAGGACAATATCCCGGCCTGATCCCAGGGGAAACGGCTTGGCATAAATATTGCTTTCAGGAGGTTGAGGAGGCACCATGAAAAAATGCGCCCTGTTTACAGTATCTCTAATTTTGTTCTTTTCCTGGGCCGCCGCTCAGGACGACACATATTATGACAACAGCTATGCCCGGATGAGCCATGTCAGCGGAGACACCTATGTGCAGAGGGCGCAGGATCTGGGCAATGAAGCCGGCAGCGTCAACCTGGCGGTAATAAGCGGCGACACGCTGGGCACACGGGAAGGACGTCTCGAGATCCATTTCGGGCAGCAGAACTTCCTGAGGATGGGCCGGCTCTCCCAGGTGGATGTCATCCAACTCCCCAGCCGGAACCTGGATTATGTGAAGCTTCACCTCAAGAGCGGAGAGGTCTTTCTCCGCATCTCCTACCTGGGCGAGGCCCAGGGTTTCGAGCTGCACACCCAGGACGCCTCCTTCTATGTCCTGGAGGAAGGGCTGTACCGGATACGCACGGGGCAGGTCGGGGAGACGGAACTGAGGGTCATCGAGGGTTCCATGGAGGCGGCCGGTGAGAACGCCTCCGAGGTGGTGCGTGCGCTGGAGCGCCTGGTCGCGGCCGAGGGCCGCATCATCCTGGGGCCCACCCCGTTGGCCTCCCGGTATGCAGATGCCTTTTCTGACTGGAACCGCAGCCGGGATGCCTTGCTGGCGAAGCCGGCGAGCACCTATCTCCCCGAAGAGCTGAGTCCCTATGAGGGAGAGTTGGCCGCCGGCGGACAATGGGCCTACGAGAGCCCCTACGGCTATGTCTGGGTGCCCCAGGTCTACCATGACACCTGGCGGCCCTACAGTTACGGACGCTGGGTCTGGTATCCGATCATCGGTTACACCTGGGTGTCTTCGTATTCGTGGGGCTGGTGTGTCACACACTACGGCCGCTGGCAGTGGCGCATCGGGCTGGGCTGGTACTGGATCCCCCGCAGCGGTTGGGGACCGGCCTGGGTCCATTGGTATCATGGCGTCAATCATTACGGCTGGAGCGCCCTGAGCTATCATGGGTATCCGGGAGCGATCATCAATAATCATTATTACGGGGACCGCTACTACGGTTCCTATCCGGCAGACTCCCGAACCATGGTGACGGTCCGCAAGGATCAGCTGCAGAACCCGAATATTTCTCGTGTCGCCCTCAGCCAGGGTCAGGCGAGGAGCATGGGAAAGGTCCAGCTCTCCTCCCGTCAGCCAGCATCCGGCCTTGCGGCAGGAACGTCCCGCACCACCGGGATGGAGCGGGTCTCCTCGAAGTCCTCTCTCAAGACCTACAGCCGGTCGAGTACTTCCCGAGTTTCAACCGGCTCAGTCTCGAGGAACGGGAATACCGCCTCTTCCGGACGCTCTGTGGGATCTACGGCCCGGACCACCGGCAAGACAGCCTACCCTTCCCGCTCGGCGCGCAGCGGCTCGTCTACGACTGATAGTTCCTCTCCGACCCGAGCATCCCAGTCCTCAACGGCCAGGAACTCCCGCACCATGCCGCAGACCTACCCCTCACGAAGCAGCGTCTCAGCAGGCCGCACGACCATCGCTCCCAGGGCCTCGAACGCCACCCGGGCCGCGCCGCAGACCTACCCCTCGCGGAGCAGCTCTTTGGGCCGCTCCACCTCGTCACAGGGCCAGACATCTGAGCGGTCGACGAGGACCTATTCCAGCCGCACAACCCGGGGTGTGACACAGCAGAACTATGCCAGCAGTGTCCGGGGCACGCCTTCCCGCACCACAGGGAGCGCGAGCCGATCCTCGTCCGGTTCTGTCTCGCAGCGATCCTCGAGCCGTTCACAGAGTGTCCGCACCGCGCCGCGGAGTGCTACGGCTAATTCCTCCCCCAGCCGGTCGGCTTCCAGCTACCAGAGCCGGGGATCGACCTCGAGCCGCTCTGTCCCGCGCAGCAGCTCCTCCTCAAGCCGGGGCGTTACATCTTCCTCCAGTCGCTCTTCGAGACCTATGGGAACCACCACGCGGTCCTCTTCCGCCTCCCGGACATCCTCCTCACGCAGCTCCTCCTCTGTGCGCTCCTCTCCCTCACGGTCTTCGAGCCAGTCCAGGGGCTCGTCGGGAAGGACTGCGAGTGCGTCCCGCTCGTCGTCCTCTTCACGCTCCGGCTCCAGGGTGAGAAAAAGGTAGATCGCTCAATTTCTGCTTTACATTTATCCCTCACGGTGGTATAAAGAATCCTACTTTAGGTAAGGGTGTATTCCCTGATGACACGGATGAGAATGACTATCAATTGGAGGTATGAGCCATGGCTATCGTGAAAGGTTATGGAAGCAGGATGCATCTGATTCTGGGGCTGTCTATAGCATTCGCACTCATCATTTCGGGCTCTATCGCATGCCAACAGGCTGAAGAAAACCTCCCTGAAGAGCAGGCTGCCCTTGAAGAAGGGAAGCTCGTTTTCGAGGGGACCCCGAAGCTGGCCATTGGGAAATTCCTGTTTCTGCCCGAGGCTCAGGGTTTTGACATCGTGGTGCAAGGAGCCGTGGATGGCGGGGACCTGACCAGCCTTGTGGGGCAGGAAGTGAAGGTCGAGGGAGAGATCAAACCCGAGCAGCCTGCGGTGTTGATCGCCAACACCATTGAGGTGAAAGAGGCGAACGGTGAGTACCGCAGCGTCTTCACCCGGACCGATGAACCGGTACTGGATGAGTATCTCGACCTTCAGGCCCGGGCTGCCTTCGAAGCGCTGGATAAGCTCAAGTACGATGAGAACGCGGGCTGGGAAGGCAAGGAGAGAGCAAAGGTTTACGGGAGCCTGGAACAGATGGAGAGCGGTTACCGCATCCTGGTTCTGGATGAGAAAGGCGAGCAGGTCGGTTTTGTCCTGGTCGACAGCCTCTCGGATTACGCGAACTTCTATCTCCAGAAGCTTCCACTTTTTGATAAATTCTGGTTCTATCTCGATGTAAAGGAAACCATCGAGTGGAGCGCGCGCCGGCGCTCAAGCGAGTTGTTCCATGCCGACGTGCTATTTGCCGGATTGTTCTGATCCGGAGTCCTATTTTTTATAGGCATAATTCATATATGTTGGAGGGCCTTTTACTGGCCCTCTTTCTATTTATGCTCCCAAAATCCCCCTGAGGTCAGTTCTGGTCCTGCGCCTGCTGCGTCGCCCTGTAGGATGCGATGTTGGCTTCCAGGTCCGGATGACTGAGGTGGAAATCGGTCGCCTCCTGATAGGCCTGGGCCACGCGCAGCACCGCTGCCTCGCCCATAAGTTTTCCCACGAACTGGATGCTGGTGGGGCTCCCCTTGGGGTCGAATCCCTGCGGTAGAACCACCGTGGGATGCCCGGTGAGGTTGGTGATTGACAGGTTGCTGGTGTGGGCGGAGGTGGGCACGAGGTAGACATCAATGTCCTGCATGAGCTCCTCCATGCGCTCCATGAGCAGCGTCCGCAGCCGGTTAGCCTGGATATACTCCACTGCCGGCACCATGCGAGACCGACGGAAGCTGTCGGGCCAGGCCCCGCGTCCCTG
>JBGUED010000137.1:0-6310 GCA_041821525.1 Candidatus Aminicenantaceae bacterium
GGTCCTGGGGATCACCCGCCAGACCCTGGACAACAAGATCGCTAAGTACGGGCTAAGGAAATAAAAACCCGGCCTCTGGGCCCCCACTCCTCCGGTCCGGAATATCCCTCCCCAAGGCGTGCGAATACGGAGCGATTGTCAAAAAAATAGACAAATAAGCGAAAATGGACTGTAACTCATTGTGATTGAATAACATAGGCTGACACTGGAACTGGAATATTCCGTGCATGTCTAATAATTAGACAAATCCGACGCATTCACTGATCCTCCTTACCAGGGGTGCGTCTATTCTGGCATGCATCTTGCTTTAAGAGCGGTAATGACACACTCAATTTTCCCTCCACCCGACCTCACGCCCTGCCTGCAGGGCGTGAGTATCTCTGCAAATTACAAATACCATCGCACCCTAAAGCGAAAGGAGGTGAGGATAGGAAGGAACAGAAAAGAAACAAACCCTATGGGTGGAGTGAGAACACTCACTCCAGGGTTGGAAGAAATGATCCTTATATTTTGGAGGTAACAGTGAGAAAGACACATTTCTATTTAATCACCTTTGTCAGCATGCTCTTCCTGCTGGGATCGTTTGCCTCCGCTCAAGATTTTGGCTCGATCACCGGTACGGTCAGGGATGCGGACGGAGCCCCTTTACCCGGGGTTTCCATCACTCTGAACGGAGCCAAGATCGCACCCATGACCGTGGTTTCGACCGCGGCTGGTAATTTCCGTTTTCTGAACCTTCCTGTAGCCAGCGACTTCAATCTCAAATTCGAACTTGAAGGCTTCACCACCTATAACCGAGAGATGCTGGTCGTATCCTACGGGAAGGACCTCGATATGGACATTATCATGGATGTAGCGGAGCTCAGCGAGGAGGTCACGGTTGTCGGACAGGCGCCCACCATAGACACCAAACGAACGCAGGTCGGCGTCAGCATCACCAAGGAGATGCTGATGCAGCTGCCCACGGCACGCAACCCGTGGGTGATCATGGAGATGATCCCCGGCATGCTGGTCGACCGCATGGACGTCGGAGGCAACGAAGGCGGCCAGCAGTCCAACTACTGGGGCCAGGGCTCCAAGGACACGGACAACACCTGGAACGTGGACGGGGCCAATGTCACCGACAACTCGGCCCTGGGCGCGGCCCCTGCCTATCTCAACATGGCCAGCTATGAAGAGGTCACCATCAACTACGGCAACAACGATGTCAAGGCCCAGACGGGCGGCGTCCAGATCAACCTGGTGACCAAGCGGGGAGGGAACAATTATTCGGGTACCTTCTACATGGACCTGATCCGCAACGCCTGGCAGTCGGACAATGTCTCCGACGAACTCAAGGATGTCGGGTACACGGCCGGCGGCATCAACCGGCTCTACCTCTACGGCGCCAACTTCGGGGGCCCTATCGCCCGCGACCGCGCCTGGTTCTATGGCTCCTGGGGCATCCAGGACATCGACAAGCTGACCCTGGCCAACACCTCGGACAAGACCTGGCTGGCCTCTGGTTACGGCCGACTCGACTTCCAGGTCACGCCCTCGACACGCGCCAACGTTTTCGTCTCCTACGACAACAAGCAGAAGTGGGGGAGAACCTGGCTGGGCGCTACCCAGCAGGATGCCGGCTCCACTTGGAACCAGGGCGGCCCCGGCTATATTTATAAGGGCGAGATCGAGCAGTCCGTAGGCAACAATCTCTACCTCGACGTCAAAGTCATGTACACTGACGGCGGATTCGAGCTGGATCCCCTTAGGGCCCTCACCGAAGACGGCTCTGGCGAATATCTGGTCTGGGAACGCTATCCCAGCCTCTACATGTCCGGGACCCCGGACCACTACTTCACGAACCGCGACTCCCTGAACTTCAACCTCAGCGGCAACTACTTCCTGGAAAACCTTGCCGGTACAGCCCACGAGTTCAAGTTCGGCGTGGACTACCAGAACGCCCTCACCAACAGCACCGACCGCTACGAGGGCAACCTGCACCTCAACTACTGGGGCCCGAGCGACATCCTCCCGACCGGCGAGGAGTGGGAAGCCTGGGTGACTCGGGACTATGTCACCAACTATGCCTTCCGCCGCTACTCGGCCTATCTGCAGGACACCATGACCTTCGGCCGCGTCGCTATCAACCTAGGCCTGCGCTACGACTTTGAGAAATCCCTGGTCAAGGACGTTGACATCCCCGCCTCCATGTTCCTGTCCACCTACCTGCCCGCCGTGAGCATCGACGAGTACGATCCCGGTGTCAACTGGAGCGTCCTCTCACCACGGCTGAGCCTCACCTACGACCTCTTCGGGAACGGCAAGGATGTGCTCAAGTTTTCCGCGGCCCGCTACGGGTCGCAGTCCGGTGAAACCCTGGCCGACTTCGTGAACCCGGTCGGCTGGTCCGAGATCGATGTGTACTGGCAGGATATGAACGGCGATAAGCGGGTCACCGAAGACGAACTTTACGGCTTTGATTGGGACACGGGCGAGCTCAAGGATCCCAATGATCCCGACTACTGGCTCTGGTCCTCCAGCTCGGTCAACCCCGACGACCCTACCTCGCTCACGCCCCTGAACCAGTTCGATGCCAAATACAATTCCCCGCTCCTGGACGAGCTCAGTGCGGCCTACCAGAAGGAGATCTTCACCGACTTCGTGACCAGCGTCGAGCTTTTCTACAAGCGGCAGCACCGCAATACCTGGACCCGTTCCATGATGGCCGACGGCACTCTGGAGACAGAGGACAACTATTACGAAGCCGGCGTCAACGAAGAAGTCGGACAGACCTACTACGGCCGCAACGAATTCTTCCCCTACCTCTACCGCACCAACCACGTCAACGCCTATGACCGCTACATCGGCGCCCAGATCGTCTTCAACAAGCGGCTCTCCCGCGGTTGGATGCTCTACGGCGCAGTCACCTGGTCGGACTGGAGGAAGCAGTACAAGGACGAATATCTGGGGATCATCTACGACACCATGTACGATGAGATGACCGCGGGCCTGAACAACCAGACCTACTTTGACCAGGCTGTCTACGCGCCCGAGACGGGCGGGTCCGGCGAGCGCGACATCTACGTGAACGCCCGCTGGAGCGCCAAGCTGTCCGGCCTGTTCGAGCTGCCCTATGGGATCAACCTGAGCGGCATCTTCACGGCTCGCGAAGGTTATGTACGGCCCACCTACACCTCGCAGCTCATGCCCGGCATCGGCACGGACTATCTCTACGGAGATGCGGGCGCCGGAGGCCAATACGGCGATGTGCGGCTGCCCAACTACTACATCCTGAACTTGAGGCTGGAGAAGACCTTTCCCGTGTTCGAGGTCGGCCGTGTGGCCCTGGCCGTAGACGCCTTCAACCTGCTCAACTCTGCACACCCGGGCAAGATGGAAAACAGCGTCGGATCAGCGGATTTCGAACTTCCCCTGCAGATCCTGAATCCCAGGGTCTTCCGCGCAGGTGTCCGGTTCACTTTCTGATAGATTTTAGGCATGCAAGCCCAATGCCCTCCGTCTCTCTCGAGCCCCTCCTGTGTTCGCATGGGAGGGGCTCCCTCTCTAACTCCCGGAGAGCGCGGCTTGATGAAACATAATCTGACTGAAGGACTTGAAGGACCATGAGAGCACCGCACACCCTGATCCCAGCTCTTTTTTGGCTGGTTTCATTTGTCCTGCTCAACCGGTGCGGCATGCTCGTCGGCCCCAAGCTCGACCCTGTGAGCCAGGAATTCTACGACTATGCCCGCCTGATCATGACCAGGGAGGAGAGCGACATCTTCCGGCACCTCCCCGATCCAGAGACCCGGGCCGAGTTCATCACTGATTTCTGGGTCAAGCGGGATCCCGATCCCCGCACGGACCGGAACGAATTCCAGTTGGACTTCTACCAGCGGATCGCGGACGCCAACCGCTTCTTCCGGAGTGAGGGCATCCCCGGCTGGAAGACCGACCGTGGCCGTATCTATATCTACTTGGGCCAACCCAACCAGATCGAGCAGAGGCCCTTCATGCGCGACCCGGAGATCAAGGGACTGATCTGGTGGGGCTACTTCGATTACAAGTTCGGCGTCTGGTTTGCCGACCGCAAGGGTGACGGGCAGTACCTGATCTATGAGTATTCCAGCGGCTCGGGCGAGAGCCTGTACCAGGTGCTGCAGCGCGTGCAGCAGGACCAGATCCGCCGGATCGGGGAGAACTTCGGGAGCCGGAACGTCGATTTCGACCTGAAATACGATCTGGAAGAAAGCACGTTTACTCTGACCATCCCCCTAGAGGAGATGGTCTTCCTGGAAGAGGGCGGCTATCTCAAAGCTGACCTCACCTTCGAATTCTATGTCTACCGCCGCCGGATCTCCTGGCAGCACAAATTCCAGGAGACGCGGCGGTTTGAAAAGCCGCAGCGCGAGGCCGTGCTCCTGGAAAACCTGGTGTTCACGTTCCCGCTCCGGCTCTCCAACGGAGACTACTATGTGGACGTGGTGCTGACCGGCGACAGAGGGATCGGCAAGACTCGCCGTGTCTTCCACGTAAAGGTGTTTTAAAATGAGACGGAAAGGGCTGATATTATGTATCGGGTTTTTAACCGCGGCAGCGGCCTGGGCCTCACTGCCGGCTGAAAACGGCAGTGATCTGGGGCAGAAATACCGGGAGTGGCTCAAGCTCACGGACTACATCATTCTGCCCCAGGAAAAGGAGGTCTTCCTCCAATTGGAGACCGACCGCGACCGGGACGTCTTCATGCAGGCGTTCTGGAGGCAGCGTGATCCCACCCCCGGGACTTTGCAGAATGAATACCGGGAAGAGCACGAACAGCGCTTCCTCTATGCCAGCACGCGGCTCAAGCGGTCCACACCCCGCGAAGGCTGGATGACCGACATGGGCCGGATCCACATCCTGCTCGGCGCGCCCCACAGCATCGAGCGCTTCGACTCCCAGGCCGGACTGCATCCCTGCCAGGTCTGGTACTATTACGGCGATAAGAGCAAGGGGCTCCCCACGTACTTTGCCCTGCTCTTCTATCAGCGCAATGGCTCCGGGGAGTACGTACTCTATAATCCCGCCGGCGACGGGCCTCACAGCCTGCTGGTGAACAACGGAGGGATCGACATCGTCGAGCACGAGAAGGCGTACACCAGGATTCGCGAGCTGGCCCCGACCCTGGCCGACGTGTCCATCTCCCTGATCCCGGGGGAGCGGCCCCTCAACTTCGTGCCTTCGGCCCGGAACAACATCCTGCTCTCGGACATCTTCGAATCCCCCAGGAAGGATGTGGCTCCCTCCTATGCCACGCATTTCCTGGACTACAAGGGAGTGGTCAGCACAGAGTACCTGACGAACTATGTGGAGAGCGTGTCCGAGGCGGCCGTGATCTTCGACCCCCTGAGCCAGACGCACTTCGTGCACTTCACCATAAATCCTCAGGAGCTCTCCATCGACTATTACGAGCCCCGGGACCAGTACTACTGCAACTTCCAGCTCAATGTCAGCTTGCGCAGCACGGACGACCGGTTGGTGTACCAGTACTCGAAGGACTATCCCTTTTACTTCGGCGCAGCCGACCTGGATCGGATTCGGGGCAGTGGGATCGCCATCCAGGATTCCTTCCCGGTGATTCAGGGGGAATACCGGCTGGACATCCTGATCCAAAATTCCGTGGGAAAGGAGTTCAGTGTGAGCGAGAAAACCATATCCATTCCCAAGGGGGCCGGGCAGGCTAAGATCATCGGCCCGGTCTTAGGCTTTGAGCTTAAGGAGTCGCCCAGTCCCCAGCACGCGCCCTTCAAGCTTGCGGGCACCAAGATGGAGGTGGATCCCGGCCGGACCTTTGCCGCCACCGAACAGGTGGTCATCTTCTTCAACCTCCACAACCTCACCCGGGAGCTGTGGCAGAACGGCCGTGTGAGGATCAGGATCTCGGGGCTCCGGGAACAGCAGGAGGGGCCCAGGACGGTCGAGCTGCCGCTCATGGATTATCCGTTTAACGAGGCGCTGGGCATCACACACTCCATCCCGGCAGGGGAATTCGCCCCGGATTACTACGAGGTGACCCTGACCCTCATGAACGGGAGCCAGGCGTTGATCGATGAGGAGACCGGACGCTTCATCATCTCACCCAAGGAGATCGTCCCGCATCCCGTGACTCTGTCCAAGACCTTTCCCCCGTCCAAGAACTATCTATACTTCTACTCCCTGGCCTACCAGTACGTCCGCACGGGCGATCCCAAGAAGGCGGAGGCCGCCTACGAGAAGGCCCTTAGCATGAATCCGGAATTCAGGGAGGGCCTGGTCGAGTACGCCCACTTCCTCCTGCGGCAGGACCGAC
>JBGUED010000138.1:0-6306 GCA_041821525.1 Candidatus Aminicenantaceae bacterium
CATGCGAACGGGATTTCCAGTACATAGGAGAATATGATCCATTCGGTAAAATCTCTTCATTCCAGAATTCTCCCAGTAATGTACGGTAATAGGCTTTCAGAAGAATAGTTGCATTATCGTTTAGATAAAATTTTGCCATGGCCGATGACCTCCTGTTTTCAGACACCCCCGGTGAAAAACGCGCAGGGAGTCCTGCTACCTGAGTTTGCTTTCTTTAATCTCGGTGTAGATGATCTCGACCAGGCTGGGCCTCGGGGTTCTTCCGGGCGACGCCGGGCTGTCTTCCACCTTGAAGATCGTCTTGACCTCCTCCAGGCTTTTGCCTTCCTCGATCAAGGATCTGATCCCGTTCTGTTTATCCTCCAGACCTGCGATGAACGCCTTAATATTCTCTCGGCCTGCAGGCGCTCCATGGCCGTGGAGGAAAATCTCTGCATCCAGCTCCAGCACTGATTTCAGCACCTTGACCAGGCCCAGTGAATTTCCGTTCTTGTGCTTGTGGATGAGGGGATCGCGGCCGATAAAAATGAGGTCTCCCAGGAAGACGACCTTTTCCGCGGGTATGTATACCACGGCATCGCCTTCGGTGTGGGCCGGGCCGAAGTACAGGAGGCGGACCAGTGAAGGCCCGCTGTGGATGACCATTTCTTTGGCAAAGGTCTGCCCCGTGCGCATGGGTGCGCCGGACTCGGGTTTGAACACCTCACCCATGTATTTGAGGCTGTTGCCGTGGGCAATGATACCGACCGCCCGGGGAAAGCCCGGGATGCCGTTGATGTGATCACCGTCGCTGTGGGTGATGAGCAACCTCTTGATGGGTTTGTCTGTGAGCTCTCGGATGGAGGCCAGCATGTCCTGGGCCGACTCCACGTTCATCTTGGCGTCCACCACCAGGACCTCCGTGTCTGTGAGGATAAAGCCGGCGTTGGCCCCGCTTCCGCCACGGACCTCATACACACTATCGGTGATCTGGTGGGCGGAAAGCTGCGCCGGTTCCTGCCGGTACTGAGCCGGCCGGTCCTGCTGCTGCCCCAAGAGCGTCAGGGCGGCCATACAAAGAATGCCGCTCGCAAGAGGTAATACGCGTCTCCCGGTTTGGTACATGCTACTCTCCCTCATGAAGGTCTTTTCTATACTCTGTTCATAATAAGGGGAGGGGAGGACATTGTAAACAAAAACTAGGGATCTCAGGAGGGGCCATCGCCATGGGAGTGCGGATGGGGCGAGTGCGGCTTCAATCCGGGGAGGATCTGGAAAAACTTGATCTCCGAGAGTTTTGAAAGGATGTAGGCCATCTGCCAGGATGTGAGGGGAGAGGTGACCAATTCGATCCTGCCCTGCTTGATGGACTCGATGATGGAATCGGTATTCCTGTCTGCTTCTACCAGAGTGAATGTAGTGCCAAACTCCCAGAGCGTGTGGCAATCGCTGGTTCCGATCAGGGGGAGGGAGTGGGCCTCGGCCGCTTTTACGGCTTTCTTGTTGAAGTTGAGGTGTCGGGTATAGAAATGAGAGAATTCCACGGCATGGAACGAAGAGATGTATTCGAGGCAGTATCCTTTCAGAGATTTATTCTGAGGGAAAAAGGCGTGGGGTGCGAATACGAGGCTGTTGTCCCTCACCAGCTCTGGTAACTGATCTAGAGTGCGCTCCGGGAAGTTGTCTCCCTGCGCAGGATTGAGAATGACCACATGTTTTCCAGAGAGAGTGGCCTCCATCCCCGGGATGAGGAGGATGTCCCTTTCCCGGGCATAGGACAGGATGTGATCGTCATCCGTCACCCTGTCGTGGTTGGTGATGGCGATGGCATCATAGCCTAGCAGGGCGGCCTTGTCGATCAGGCTGAGGGCATTGTAGTGCACCACGTCGCGGGGGTCTTCGCTCGTATGAGTGTGAAGGTCGACTTTGAGCTTTCTCATGCTGTCCCATAAAAATACAGGGCCCGGCATGCTGCCGGGCCCTGAGTAGTTATCATCCGGTCAAATACAATTCGGCGCGGGCATCGAGGCCGGCATCGCCATCAGGATGACAGGGCTTCCTTGATCTTGATCCCCATCTCGGCAGGGGATTGGCAGACCAGGACCCCGGCCGCTTCCAGGGCGGCCATCTTTTCTTTGGCCGTTCCTTTGCCCCCCGCGATGATAGCGCCGGCGTGCCCCATCCTCCGGCCCGGAGGAGCGGTCTGACCCGCGATAAAGCTGACTACCGGCTTGGGGAAGTTGTCCTTGATGTAGGCGGCCGCCTCTTCTTCGGCAGTGCCGCCGATCTCGCCGATCAGGACCACGGCCTCGGTGTCTGGGTCCTGTTTGAACAGCTCCAGGAGTTCTATGTATTTGAGGCCCACAATGGGATCGCCGCCGATCCCGATGGCCGTGGACTGGCCGTATCCCTGCAGGGATACCTGCTGCACGGCCTCGTAGGTCAGAGTCCCGGAACGGGAGATGATCCCTATGGATCCCTGGGTATGGATATGGCCCGGCATGATCCCGATCTTGCACTTGCCGGGCGAGATGATACCCGGAGTGTTGGGGCCGATCATGCTGGTCCCCTTGTCTTTCAGAAATTGTTTGGCCTTTATCATGTCAAAGGTGGGGATCCCCTCGGTGATGCAGACGACCAGAGCCACCCCGGCGTCTGCGGCCTCCATGATGGCGTCTCCCGCGAAGTAGGGGGGCACGAAGATGGCGGCGGCATTGGCACCCGCCTCCTTGACCGCATCTTCCACGGTATTGAAGACCGGCACATCCAGATGTGTCTGGCCGCCCTTTCCAGGAGTCACGCCGGCCACGACATTGGTGCCGTATTCCAGCATTCTCTCGGTGTGGAAGGTTCCCTCTCCGCCTGTGATGCCCTGAACGACCAGGCGTGTGTTTTTATCGATCAGTATGCTCATCTTCGACTCCTTATTGGGCGGCCAGCGGTACGACTTTTTCCGCCGCTTCTTTCATGCTGGAAGCGGCATAGAATGCCAGCTCCGAGTTTTTCAGGATCTGCTTGCCCTGTTCCACGTTGGTCCCTTCCAGCCGTACCACGATGGGGATGTCCAGTTCCAGTTCCTGCGCGGCCTTGACGATGCCATTGGCCACCAAATCACAGCGTACGATGCCGCCGAAGATGTTGATCAACGCGGCCTTGACATCCTTGTCGGATACCAGGATCCGAAAGGCGTTCTTGACGGCCTCTTCGGAAACTCCGCCGCCCACGTCCAGGAAGTTGGCGGGCATGCCGCCCGAGTGCATGATGATGTCCATGGTGGCCATGGCCAGGCCGGCACCGTTGACCATGCAGCCTACGCTTCCGTCCAGCTTGATGTAGTTGAGATCGAACTTCGAGGCTTCAACCTCCAGGGAGTCTTCCTCGTCCAGGTCACGCATCTTGGCGATGTCAGGGTGACGCTTGAGTGCATTGTCGTCGAAATTCATCTTGGCATCAAGTGCCAGGACATCCCCCTGTTTGGTCACCAGCAGCGGATTGATCTCCGCCAGAGAGGCATCCGAAGCCTGGAATGCTTTGTAGAGGGCGAGGAGGAACTTGACAGCTTGCTTGAACGTGTCTCCGGACAGCTCCAGTTTGAAGGCCAGCTTGCGAGCCTGGAAAATCCCGAAGCCCGTAGCCGGGTGGATGTATTCCTTGAAGATCAGATCCGGGGTTTCGGCCGCGACTTTCTCGATCTCCATGCCCCCCTGGGAGGAGGCCATAACCACAGGAGATTCAGTGGCCCGGTCGATCACGATCCCGATATACAGTTCCCGGTCGATGTCCAGGGCCTCTTCCACCAGGATGCGCTTAACCAGCTTCCCTTCGGGCCCTGTCTGGTGGGTGACCAGCGTCATGCCGAGGATCTCGCCGGCCAGCGTTTCCGCCTCTGCCGGTGTGTTGGCCAGCTTGACGCCGCCGCCTTTTCCCCGGCCGCCAGCGTGGATCTGTGCTTTGACCACCACACGGGGCCCGATCTCCTCGGCGATCTCACGGGCACGTATGGGTGTCTCGGCGACCTCGCCATGGGGGATGCGGACACCGAATTGCTTGAGGATTTGCTTGGCTTGGAACTCGTGTATCTTCATGTTGTCAATCCTTTAATAGTTGAATGAAAAAAAAAGCCAGCCGGAGACGGGGAATAGAGAGCCGGGATCGTGCGATCCCGGCTCTTCGTAAACGCCTCGGCTACTCTTTTATCTGGTACTTTTTTTTGCCCTCTGCGTAGAGGTCACCGCCGTACATATCGTTGATGACGATACAGGGGAAATTATCTACTTTGACGCGTCGGATGGCCTCCGGACCAAGCTCGGGATACGCGATCACTTCCGCTTCTACGATGCTCTTGGAAATCAGGGCCCCGGCACCGCCCACGGCGGCCAGATACACACCCTTGTAAGTCTTGAGGGACTCCCTGACCTCTTCGCTGCGCTTGCCCTTGCCGATCGTACCCTTGAGTCCGAGTCTGTGCAGCGTGGGCGCAAAGGAGTCCATCCGGTAGCTGGTCGTGGGGCCGGCAGATCCGATGACCTTTCCCGGACGGGCCGGGGTGGGGCCGACGTAGTAGATGAGCTGCCCCTTAACATCGATGGGGAGTTCCTGTCCCTGATCCACCAGATCGATCAGTTTTTTGTGTGCGGAGTCGCGGCCGGTATAGAGATAGCCCGTGATATAAATCGAGTCTCCGGCCCTGAGTTCCGCGATGACATCATCCGAAACCGGCGTGGTGATATGATGTTCTGCCATTTTTGCTCAACTCTCCAAATGAATCTTGATAAGACCGGGCCGGTTATACGTTGCACTCGTTGACGGTAGCCTGGACCTTTTCCTTGGTGACTTGGAGGCTGGCCTTTTCATCATCGCTGAGGGAAATCTCGAAGATCTTTTCCAGACCCTTGGCGCCAATCAGGCAGGGCACGCCGATGAACAGGCCGTCGACGTCGTATTCGCCCTCACAGAGAGCGGCACAGGGAAGGACGCGTTTCTTATCTTTGAGATACGACTCTGCGATCACGATGGCGCTCCAGGCTGGGGAGAAAAAGGCCGATCCCTTGCCGAAGAGCTGGACGATCTCGGTGCCCGCCTTTCGTGTGCGGTCGACGACACGGTCGATCAGGTCTTGATCCGCGATATCTGTCAGGGGGACACCTCCTACGGTGGTCAGGCGGGGCAGCGGCACCATGGTGGGGCCGTGGCCTCCCAGGACCGTTCCAGAGATGTCGGTGACCGACACACCCAGTTCCATGGAGAGGAAGGCGCGGTAGCGGGCAGTATCCAGAGTTCCGGCCATCCCGACGACCTGATTCTTGGGGAATCCGGTCAACTTGTGGAATGTGTAGACCATGGCATCCAGGGGATTGGTGAGGACGATGCAGAAAGCGTCAGGCGCATTTTCCTTCACACCGGCAGCCACTGCGCTGATGATCTTGATGTTGGTGGTGAGCAGGTCCTCACGGGTCATACCTGCCTGACGGGGGAGTCCGGCCGTGATGATGACCACGTCGGCTCCGGTGATGTCCTTGTAGTCGGACGTGCCGGTGATTTCGGCATCATAGTTGCCGTGGGGTGCCATCTCCATCAGGTCCAGGGCTTTTCCCTTGACAGGATTTACATAGTCCGGGATGTCGAGAACTACGATATCCCCCATTTCCTTCTGGGCAGCGAGCATGGCGAGGATCTGGCCGATCTGGCCTCCGCCGATAAGAGCGATTTTTTTTCTCATGATAACCTCCTTTGTAGGATCATGTTATGATTGCTAAACGGGCCAGGAATAACTCGCAGAGTTGTTCCCCGCCCGTTTCATGCCAATCGTGTCTGTTCCGGGATTATTGCTCCCAATAAAGTTAGAAAAATAAGTGAAAATCTTATAACTTTTCGCTAGCAAAATCAATTGGTTTGTGAAAAATCCTGGCCGCAGCGTACAGCGCAGGACAAGGGCTCAGGATTTCTGGCCGGATCCGGTCTAATTCATACAAAACAAATAAAATACATGGGATCACAGTGATCGTGGGGGAAAGGTTTGAACTTTTGGCCGTAAAGTTATATCATCCTCCTCTGATCATGGTTCCAAACATCGCATAATTCGGAGATTTTCAAAATGCTCGATGATTACTTTAGTCATGTTGATGAAAGGAAGCAGCTGGGGATTCCGGCGCTGCCGCTGACACCGGAACAGACCGTGGAAGTGTGCCGGTTATTGGAGGAACCGCCCGCAGGAACAGACGCCGTGCTGCTCCAGTTGATCCGGGAGAGAGTGGCTCCCGGTGTTGATCCGGCCGCCAAGGTCAAGGCCGTTTGGCTTGATCAGATCGCCCGCGGGCAAAAAACCTC
>JBGUED010000139.1:0-6255 GCA_041821525.1 Candidatus Aminicenantaceae bacterium
ATGTCTGTACGGGGATGCGCTGACCCGATTCGATGTAGGCAGCGACGTTGTTTTGCGCGGAGACCTTGGGAGTCGAGATCACCTTGCCTCGTCCTTCGTTCTCCATAGCAGACAAGGTCATGTCCAGCCGGAAGGTGTCCAGCACGTTAGCAAAGGAGATGCCCATGGCGGTCGAGAACGCCGGAGCCGGCAGGTTGATAGCATATCCGCCCAGGGGGCCGGCAATACCCTTGGTCACGATACCCTGCGGGATCATAGCCCCGTCCACCAGAGTACTGTTGGGGAACTTCAGCGACGTCTGGTTCCCGTAGTACGGGTCCTGGATTCCGCGGAAACCCCACTGGACACCGAGATTGCGGATGAAGGTGGAGGTGGCCTCCACGATCCGGGCCTCGATGGATACCTGGGGAGTCGGAGTATCGAACACTTCGATCATGGACTCGAGGATGGCCATGCGGTCTTCCACGTCCGTGATGGTCAGCGTGTTGGTGCGGTTGTCGATGATGATCTCGCCCCGCGTGGAGATCTTGGAGGTCAGCAGGGCCTGGACTTCAGAAGCCCGGGAGTAGGACAGCCAGAACGTCCGGATCTGGAGAGCACCGGCGAGCTCTTCGCTATCCTCGAGGCGCCTCATTTCCTCGCGCTCGCGCGTCAGCACCGTTATGGGCGCGATGCGCAGCACGTTGCCTTCGATGACCTTGCCCATCTTATTCTGTTTGAGGATCAGGTCGAGGGCCTGGTCCCAAGGAACCTCGACCAGGTTGACGCTGACGATGCCGGTCACGCCGGGATCGAAGGTCACATTCAGACCGGCGAACTCGGAGAGGTAGAAGACCACGTCCTGAAGGTCGGCGTCACTGAACCTGAGAGTGAGGGCCTCCCCGCGGAACTTTTGGTCCTGTTCGGCGATGGTAAGCGGTGCGAACTGAGTGGCCTCTTCTTCCTGCGCTGGGTCCTGGGCCGTGTTCACGTTGATGATCGGGAACTCGGTCTCCGGGGGAGCCTCGGCCTTGGCCGGCGTGGGATTGGCAACCGGGGGGGCGCTCAACTCGATCTCAGGGACTTTTTCCGCGGGGGGAGTCGGCCTCTCTTCCGGGACAGGAGCCGGCTGGGGCGCCTCTTCGGCGTCTCCATTGGGCGTGACCATCCCTTCCTGTTTGTCGAAAAAGGACACGATCAGCTGATTATCCCGGGCCTCAACTGAATAGAGCTGAGGCTTTTTCAAGTCGAACACCATGCGGGTTATGGTGTAGGGATCATCCATCTGGAACTGGGCGGCACGTACCTTGTCCACGCCCAGCTTGTTCACCTTGTAGTTTGTGGCCTGGCGTGTGTAGAGCGTATTGTGCAGGTCGACCACCAGGCGCAGGGGATCGTTCAGGACGAACACGTGAGAGAGTGTTTCGTCGGTCAGTTCCGCCACGATATCCACACGATCCGGGCTCCCCGTCACCTGGATATCCTTGAGATATGTGGACGGCATGGATTGGCTCTCGATCATGGCCTGTAGCTCAGGCTCGAGTATGTAGCCCTTCTGGCCGTTCTGGTACTGGTTGAACTCGATGACCGTTCCCTTGGGATTGGAATAGATGCGGTAGGGCACCTGCTCCTTCAGGTCGAAGATCAGTCGGGAAGAATCCTCGGCGGCATTGTCGACCTGGACATTGTTCACCAGTGAGGACTCGCTGAACCGCAGATTAGAGGCATCTTGGGTCGTGATCTTGTTCATGTCGACCACGAGTGTGGGGGATGTCCCTTCCAGATAATGGGAACCCAGGATGGCTAGCGGTGCGGTGGATTCGAGCACGATCTTGGTGTTGAGAACTCCGGCCTGTACTGAGATCTGATCTATGTTGACCGGGGGTCTGTCAGAGCTTGCTCCCAATCCACACATCAGCGAAAGGACACCCAGAAAGGAGAGTACCCGTAAATATGTTTTCCCTCTCATGTTATCGCTCCTCCGGATTTATTTCTTTGACGACGTCTTTCGGTTTGTAAAGGGGGACACCCCTTTCGCGTGTCTTGCGGAAAACAACCTTAGAGTCATGTATGGATAAGACGAAACCGTCTGCAAATTTATCGCCTGTCTTGATGGTTTTGGGAAATCCCTGCTGGCCGCTGATGATGGCGTTCAGGGTTCCCCGCACCTTGGTGATGCCGATCAGGACAACATCATCGATGTCCATGCCGGCGATGCCCTCGGCCCCGGATGCGTCTACATCCTGACCCCCCAGCAGATCACGGAACGGATCTCTTCGTCCGGCGGGATCGTAGGTAATGGCCCCACGTTTCCGTATCGCCGAGGTGTCAAGCTCTTGAGTCTGTTCCTGCTGCACGGCCGTTTCCTCCTCCTGTGCGTATACAGGAACTGGCTGCAGGACCGCGCACATGAGCGCAAGAACACAGAGTAGGATCATGGATTTTCTCATCATTTTTTCCTTGCCGGTGTTTGAGCCGGCTCCTCCGAGGGCGGGGGCGGCTCCTGGAATATGTAGGTCTTTGCGGTTGTGGCCGCTGTGATGGTATTGGTGTCGGTTTGATCACGCGCGGCCTTGATCGAGAAGCTCTGGATTGTGAAGAGGCGGGCGAAGTTGCTCAGGTGGTTGAAGAAGATGGCCAGGTTGTGATAGTTGCCGGTCATCTCAATGTTGATCGGCTTTTCAGCGTAGAATTCCTGCTCCACCAGGGGCCGGGGGATGAACTTGTCGACGTTCAGGTGCGAGTCGAAAGCCAACTGCTGGATACGCTCCAGGATGTCTGCAATCTCTTCTTCCTGCGGAATGATGGTCTCCAGCTCCTTGAGCTTGACCTTCATGTTGGCAAGTTCCACTTCGATCTGGTCCAGCTGCTCCTTCTTCTTCTTGAGCTGGATGACTTCGTTCTCCGTCGCGATCCGCTCTTCCCGCAGGCTCTTCAGTTCCTCGTTCTTGGGCTTGTAGTACAGGAAGAAGAAGAGTCCGAAGATCAGGACCGCGATAACAATATAACCGTACCAGGGCCAGTCTTTCATTTTTGTCCCCCTTCCGTGGCTGGTGCGGCCGTTGATTGCGGAGCGGCCGGCGGCAGGAACAGGGCGCTCAGCGAGAACTCGTTGAACTCGTCGTCCCGCACGCGGCGCTGGATCGTCTGGATCAGGTTGACGTCTGAGAAGTGGGGGCTCTCTTCCAGGCTGCGGATGTAGTCGGCCAGCAGGTTGTTGTTGACGGTACGGCCTTTCAGATTGACTTGGGCACCGTCGTAGGACGCCTCGGTCAGCCAGACCCAATCCGGCAGTTTTTCGCTCAGCTCATTCAGGATGATGACGGCGCTGGGCTGTTCGGCCTGAAGCCGCACTATGAGGTCGATCTTCCGCTGGAGCAACTCCCGCTGCTGCTGGAGTTCATCCAGTTTGGCTACCACATACTGCAGGCTCCGCTTTTCTTCCTGCGCCTTGGAGAGGAGGTCCTGCTCCTTGTTGATCTCGCTTTTCTGGAAGAAAAACAGAGCGGCGATGGCGAGTATGGCCAGAAGCGGGATCACTCCGAACAGAGCTTGGCTCTTTTTCTCCTTGAATTCCACCATGGGCCCGGAGGAAGGAGCCTCCTTAAAATCTTTTTGTCCAGGTTTGAGTAAGTTGATCCTGATCATTGTTTATTTGTCCATTTTTCGAGTTGCGAGTCCGGTGGCGACCCCGAAGAGGGAGGCCATCTCTTCGAAATACATGGGATCGAATTTCTTTTCGTCGAAATCGATCTTTCGAAAAGGATTCAGGGACTCGGTTTTTATGTTGAACTTCTGCTCAAAGTACCCCGGGAGGTCTTTGAGTTTGGAGAGTCCACCGCTCAAGAAAATGAATTCGACCTTTTTGTCGCTTTTTTCTCCGGCTTCGTAGAAGGAGAACGTTTTTTCGATCTCTTCCAGCAGGTTCTGAGCATTCATGTTGAGCACCGACTGCAGCTGATCGGGCTGGACGTTCTCTACCGGCAGCCCCTTCAGCAGCTTTTCCGCATCATCGAAACTGAGGTTGAGGTCTTTGCTCAGGTTCTCCGTGAAGAATGAACCCCCCAGCGACAGGTCTCGGAAAAGCTGAGGTATCCCTTTTTCGATGATGACAACGTTGGTGATGTTCGCCCCCAGGTTGATGATGGCGAGCGTCTTGTCAGGAAAGATCTCCGGATAGTTGATCTCCATGATGTTCTGGAGGGCGAAGACGTCCACCTCGATCCCCTCCAGGTTCTTACGGGACTGGCTGATCACATTGCTGTAGTTGGCGATCTTGTCCTTCTTGGCTGCGACCAGGAGAATGTCCAGGTTCTGGCCCGCGGCATGGGCGGGCGGTTCCAGAATGGCGTAGTCCACGTTGGTCTCTTCGTAGGGGTAGGGGATATTGTGCTTCGCCTCCCAGATGATGGATTCGGCCAGTTCCTGGCTCTCCATGGCAGGCAGGGAAATCTTCTTGATGATCACGGAATTGCCGCTGATGGAAATGATGACGTTCTTGTTCGCGATCTTGTTCTCTTCGAAGACCATTTTTATGGTTTCCACCACGGCCGCGGAATCGATAATGGTTCCTTCCACGATGGCGTCATGGGGAAGGAGCTCGTATCCGATCTTCTTGACCTCGAAGGCGTCTGCTCCGTCCTTTTTCTTTGATTTCAGCTCAACGGCTTTCACGGAATAAGAGCCGATATCAAGCCCGACGAGTTCTTTTCCTCGGCTTAGTCCTAACATGTGCTTATCCTTTTAATATAGTGGATTGAGGATCTTGCTCAAACTTCTTTTTCAGCAAATCTTCGATATTATCGGGGACCAGCCCCATGAGGCACCCTCCCAAATAGGACACTTCCTTCACAAGCTTGGAGCTCAGGAAGGAGTAGTTGACCGAAGGAGTCATGAAGAAGGTCTCGATCTCGGGATCGAGTTTTCGGTTCATCAAGGCCATCTGAAACTCATATTCAAAGTCCGAAATAGCGCGCAATCCGCGCATGATGACGTTCGCCTGATTCTCCCGGGCGAAATCGACTAGGAGCCCATGAAATGATTTGATTTCCACTTTTCCCTGCTCGCTGAAAATGGTCCTGATAATGTTCACTCTTTCTTTAGTCGTGAAAAGCGGCTGTTTCTTGGGATTTTCCAAAACAGCGACCACAATCGAGTCGAAAATCTTCAGTCCCCGCTGGATGATATCCACGTGTCCATTGGTGATGGGATCAAATGAGCCAGGATAAACCGCTTTCATCTGTATACAAGCAAATAACAAGGCATAGCTAGGATTGATTAAGTTATTATCAAATTGGTATATCTTTGTCAAATAGTAATATAGGAGTGCCGTGCAAATCGCTGCGAGCGCTGCGAGCGCCACGCGCGCTGCGCGTGACTGGAATAGTGTGCGTTTTAGCATTTGCATTCCACTCTGTTAAATTGTCTTTAATACTGACAAAAGCTACTTTCCGGGTCAATCACCCAAAAAGAGGATTGGGGAGGTGATATTTTGTCTACTCCTTCTCCCCCTTAGAGGTGACCTGCCATCCCTCCACCCCAACCTCCCGCCATCTCTCCACCCCAACCTCCCGCCTTAAAGGGAAGGGGTGGACTTCCCCACATGCGGCCCATGGACCCGGGGAGGGTGCCGTTGCGCGCACTCCATCTCCGCCTGTCATGTTGGGCTTCTGCAGCCTGCTTGAGTGGAGAGGCTTATATGAAGGACGATGGACTTTAAGGATTTTCTCGTATGATCTATAATATATACATGGCCTGGGAAAAAATATGCCGAGAATAGCGAGATGGGCGGCCGGCTGCTTCCTGGTCGGTGGATTCTTCGCCGCCTTTGGGGCCTCCGGTCAGGAGGATGATTACACACTCCTCCGCCAGCAGATGGTGGATCGGCAGCTCGCCTCCCGGGATATCACAGATGTACGTGTATTGGGGGCCATGGCCGCTGTCCCGCGCCACCTCTTTGTGGGCCCCGCTTACCGCCATCTGGCCTATGCGGACCATCCGCTCCCGATCGGCGATGGCCAGACCATCTCTCAGCCCTATATCGTAGCCCTGATGACCCAGCTCCTGGCGCCGAGGCCGCGCGAGAAGATTCTGGAGATCGGGACCGGTTCGGGTTATCAGGCCGCTGTGCTGGCTCAGCTGGGTGCGGCTGTGTTCACCGTCGAGATCATCCGGAGCCTGGCGGACAGGGCGGGGGCCACACTCGCCGAGCTGGGCTATGACAGTGTCCGAGCAAAGTGGAACGACGGGGGAGAAGGTTGGGAGGACGAGGCGCCG
>JBGUED010000140.1:0-6250 GCA_041821525.1 Candidatus Aminicenantaceae bacterium
GCCTATACGCCGGAAGGGGAGCCCACACCAGCGGCCCTGGGTTTCGCACGGTCCCGGGGCGTGGATGCGGCGGCCCTCGAGGTCGTGCGCACGGACAAGGGCGAATATGTGGCTCTCAGGAAGGTTGTGGAGGGCAAACCCGCCCGGGAGATCCTGGCCCGCATCCTGCCGGGCCTCATCTCGCGGCTTTCTTTCCCCAAGATGATGAAATGGGGGGAGCGGAATTTCCGCTTTTCCCGTCCTATAAAGAACATTCTCTGCCTGTGTGACGGGAAGCTGCTCCCGTTCGAAACAGCCGGGATCCGGAGCACGGGATATACTTTCGGGCACCCGATTTTTGCACCCCGCAGGATAAAAGTAGGATCGTTCCGCGAGTACAGGGACGAGCTGCGCCGGAACAAGGTGATCATCGACCAGAACGCACGGAAGAGCCGGATCGAGAAGCAGATGCAAAAGAAACTGGAGCCCTTCGGTGCAGCCTGTTATCCGGATGAGCAGCTCCTGGAAAAGCTCTCCATGGATGTGGAGTATCCCTACGTGATCCTGGGGAGCTTTCCGGATTCCTATCTCAAGCTGCCCCTGGAGGTCCTGAGCACGGCCATGAAGAAGGGGCAGAACCTGTTCTCCGTGGTCAAGGGCCGCAAGCAGATGCCCATGTTCCTGGGAGTGGCGGATGCCTGCGACGACAGCCGTTCGCTGGTCAGGAAGGGCAATGAGCGGGTCCTCAAGGCCCGGCTCGAAGATGCCCGCTTTTTCTGGGAACAGGACATCCAGGTCCCTCTCAAGCAGCGGGCTGCCGAGCTGTCCCGGGTGATCTTCCAGGCAAAGCTGGGGACCTATGAGGACAAGTCCGAGCGGCTCAAGAAGATAGTCGGCTATCTGGCCGGTCGGTTGGAGGCCCGCGAAGAGAAAAAATGGGTCACCGAGGCGGCCGGGCTGTGCAAGGTGGACCTGGTAACGGAGATGGTGCGGGAATTCCCCTCCCTGCAGGGGATCGCAGGCGGGCTGTTCGCCCGCAAGGAGGGCCTCCCAAGCAGCGTGTGGAAGGCGGTGTATGAGCACTACCTGCCTGTGACCCTGGAGGACGCGTCTCCGTCTTCGCTCACGGGAGCGATCCTGTCCGTCAGCGATAAGCTCGATTCCGTGGTTGGAAGCCTGGGGCTGGGAGTGGAGGTCTCCGGGTCAAGGGACCCCTTCGGGCTTAGGCGCAATGCTCAGGGCGCCTGCATGGTAATCCTGCAGAAGAAGCTGTCGTTTTCCTTCCCGCGCCTGCTGAACAAGGTGATCTCCCAGTATGAGGACAAGCTTTCTGTCCCGCGGGAGGACCTCAAAGCCGTATGCCTGGAGTTTTTCCGGGGACGGATGCAGTACATCTTCGAGCGCCAGGGATTCCGCTACGACTTGGTGAAAGCAGTCCTGGCTCCCGGGCTGGGGGACCTCTATCATGCCTATCTTTGTGTGAAGGCCCTGGACGGTTTCAAGGACAGCCCCCATTTCGAGCCCATGATCCTGATCGCTAAGCGGGTCAACAACATCCTCAAGGAACAACCGGCCTACAAGGTCAACAGCGACCTGCTGATCGAGAAGGAAGAGAGGGAACTCCACACCACCTTCGAGATCATCCGGGACAATGTCCAGCCCCTTATCGCCAGCGGCGACTTTGCCAAAGCGCAGCGCATCGTGTTTCGGATCCGATCCACTACCAACAGTTTTTTTGACAATGTCCTGGTGATGGACAAGGACGTTAAGCTGAGGCGCAACCGCCTGGCGCTGCTTCAGGAGGTCAGCCGCCTGATGGACAAGATCGCGGATTACTCTCAGATTGTGGTCCAGGGTTGACCTCCCGCGGCGCTTGTGCCGAATAATTCGGTTTCACCGTACCTGTACGACTAAAAAAATGAAGGCTGACCTATCGTTGACAACAGTGAGAGGTTGCGTTATTCTAAAAAAAATATCCTCTCCAGGACGGAGAAGGCTGATGAGGAGAGATTCATGACGGAGAACGGGATAGAAAGGCGAACCTGCCTGAGGTTCGAGATTCCTGGTGCCGCTGTCAGCTACAAGGTCAGCAAGCTCCTGCCTGCTGTTCTGGACAAATACGAGGAAGAATTCTGCCCCATGCTCGACGTCAGCCGGGGAGGCATGCGTTTCCAGGCCAATCACCAGCCGGACATCGAGGCCAAGCTGATCATGCACATCTCCGTCCCCGGGGAGAGAGTCCCTCTGGTGCTGCAGGGCCGTGTGCGCTGGGTCACTCCGGGCGAGGGGATTGGATTCGCCTACCAGATAGGGGTCCAGTTCAATGCCTATGGGGAAAAGAAAGACCAGAACTACCCCGGAAACCTGGTCAAGATCATTGCTCTGGAACAGAAGTTCTGCCCCCCCGACTCAGCCGCCCACACAGAGAGTGACGACGGCGACTACGAAGTCGACGGTTAGGCCCTCCCCAAAAAAAAACCCGCTCCGAGGAGCGGGCTTTGTGTGATTAGTTCTACTGTCTGGCGTCAGCGCAAGGTGCCTTCGTAGCAGGCGGTCAACTGTCGCTTGCGAACAGCCTCAGGTGTGTAGGAGGGGAGAAGTATGGGAGCGATTCGGTCTGTCTTGATCTTGGCCTTCTTCAGCTCATTCTCGTATTCTGTGACATGGTCGAGGTTGAGGCGTCCCAGCTTGACCTTCTGGATGTATTCTGCAGAATAGGCTCCGGCCCTTTTGCCGAACACGTTGTAGTCCAGCACTGAGTTGCCCATGAGGCGGTTGCGTCCGTGCACGCCGCCTGAGGCCTCGCCGGCCACATACAGGCCCGGGATGTTGGTCTCGCAGCGCTCGTTGATCTCGACTCCGCCGTTCTGATAGTGGAGGGAAGGGTAGATCAGCATAGGCTCTTTCACAATATCGATGCCATAGCGGATAAACTGGCGGTGCATGGCAGGAAACTGCTTGTTGATGTAGCCTTCGCCCTGCAGCATCTCGATCAGCGGGGAGTCGAGCCAAATACCCGTGCGCCCGCTGGGGGTCTCGATGCCGTTGTTATTTTCCACGCATTCCCGGATGATAGCCGAGCTCTCCACATCGCGCGGCTCCCGAGGAAAGACGAAGAGCTCGCCAAACTTGTTGAGGGGCTGGCCCCCGGCTCCGCGGATCTTCTCGGTGATCAGAAAGCCCGCGATCTGCTCGGGGAAGACAGATCCGGTGGGGTGGTACTGGACCGAGTCCATGTACATGAGCTTGGCACCGGCCTTGTAGGCCATGATGATGCCGTCGCCTGTGGCGCCGTAATGGTTGGTGGTGTCGAAACCCCGGATGTGCAGCCGGCCGTAGCCGCCGGTGGCGATGATGGTGGCCTTGGCCTTGACCACGAAGTATTCCTCGGTCTCGATGTTGTAGAGGATGGCTCCGGCACAGCGGCCCCGCCCGTCAAGCAGCAGTTCGATGGTGGGCATGAATTCCAGGGTCGTGATCTTATCCGGGTTGTTGCGGACCTCATCCATCAGGGTGCGCATGATGATGGCGCCGGTGTAGTCCCGGGAGGAGAGCATACGTTTGCGTGAGGTGCCGCCGCCGTGGAGGGCCTGCAGGGAGTCGTCTTCCAGCTTGTCCCAGATCATGCCCAAGTCTTCCAGCCATTTCACAACTTCCGGGCCGTCCTCGGTCAGCGCTCTGACCAGCTCGGGCTTGTTGTCGAAGTGGCCGCCGCCCATGGCGTCCAGGTAGTGTCGGGTGGGGGAGTCCTGGGGCTTGACCGCGGCCTGCATACCCCCTTGCGACATCATGGAGTTGGCGTCTCCCATGCGCAGCTTGGTCGAGATGATGGACTTGACGCCCTTCTGCATGGCAACGATGGCGGCTGCGCAGCCGGCCCCGCCTCCGCCCACGATCAGGACGTCGGTCTCGTAGTCGGGGTTTTCCAGGTCGAACGCCTCGGGTTTGATCCGGGCGTGGGACTCCAGCATGTCCGCGATCTCGGTGGTGATCGATTCGCCCTTGTTGGGGCCGATCCTGACCTTGCGCCGTGATTCCTTCTTGTAATCCGGGTGGAACCTGGTCAGGACGTCTTCGCGCTCGTCTGCGTCCATGGGGGGGAAGACCGGCTTTCCGGACTTGGCCAGCTCTAAACGCCGGTTCCTGCTGGCAACGACTTTGTTAAGAGATTCCTGCATATATTCTGGATACATTGGCTACTCCTTTACTCCGAATCCCTGTCATAATATTTCTTTGTCAACTCGTCCTTCTTAGCAGACATGAGGTCGTCATATTCCTTATCGAACTTCCGTTTTTTGACCTCTTTGAGCCGCTGTTCCAGCTCGGGGCTTCTGGGGGCGAGGTAGCGGCCATAGAGGCGTTTGGCCAGCAGGCCCACATTGAACTGCACGATTTCAGATGGGCAGCGGATGGCACACAGCCCGCACATCACACAGTCAAAGGACAGGTCCATGACCGCCTCTATATCCCCGCGCTTGGCTGCCTGGATGTAGTCCATGACCTCCAGATCCTGGGGGCAGGCTTTGGTGCAGGTGTTGCAGGCCACACACCGGAAGACCTCAGGGTAGAGCGCCTGGATGGTGGCGACCTCGGGCTTGATCTTCCTGATGTCGTAGATGGCATTGTGGGCGGGGGAGGAGGGCAGTTGGGTCAGCCACATCCCTTCCTCCACCAGCGTGGTGCAGGCGAGGCCGGTGTAGATCTTGTAGTCACCGGGCATGCGGTAGACTGTGGCGCAGGCGCCGCAGAAGCCCTCGCGGCATCCGGCCCCACGCTTTATCTGGTAGCCCGCGTACTCTATGGCTCCCATGATAGTGGCATCAGCGGGAACCTTGTATCCTTTGCCCATGAGAAAAACTGTGACCAGCTTTTCTTCGGCTGCCTTCTTCTCAGCTTTTGGCTGCTTTTTGGCTGCTTTCTTGGTTGCCATCAATTGTTCTCCTTTATGTCGACATTTCGTATGACTGTCTCTGGTTAATATTCTTGGGGAAGCTTCTTGAGCTCGGCCCAGGAATAAACAGGGCCGTCCTTGCATACATAGTGAAGCCCGATGTTGCATCGGCCGCATTTGCCGATGCCGCACTTCATCTTGTTTTCCACCGTGGTGTAGATCTGATCATCCTTGAATCCCAGGGCTTCCAGGTTCTTGATGACGAATTTGATCATGATGGGGGGACCACAGGTGATGGCGATGGCGTTCTTGGGGGAGGGTTTCTTGTCCAGGATGTTGACGGGGACGAAGCCGACATAGTCATCCCAGCCGGGTTCTTCCACGTCGATGGACAGCTGCACCGTCACTTCCTGTTTGAGCTCCTGAAGCTCCTCCTTGTACACGATGTCTGCCGAGGTCCGGGCTCCGTAGAACAGGCTGAGATCCCCATAGTCCTTCTGTTTCCCGCGGGCTGTCTGCAGGATCGACCATATGGGGGCCAGCCCGATACCGCCGCCGATGAAGATCAGGTTTTTGCCCTTCCATTTTTCGATGGGGAACTGGTTGCCGTAGGGGCCGCGCACACCGAGCAGGTCGCCCTCCTGCATCTCGTGGATCGCAGTCGTAACCCGTCCCACACGCATGATGCTGAACTGGAGGTATTCTTTCTCGAGGGGGGAGGAGGAGATGGAGATCATCGACTCTCCCTTCCCCAGCACAGAGAGCATGGCGCATTGGCCGCACTGATGGGTAAATCCATCGTCCACGAACTGAACCCGGAAGGTCTTGATGGCCCGGGCGCCTTCAACTTCCTCAATGATCTCGACGATCCGAGCTAGTTTGGGCAAGTAGGGATTATCAGGCATGGTCTCTCACCTTATTGAGGACTTCGATTATGTCGATGCCGACCGGGCAGAGCGAGATGCAGCGACCGCATCCGGTGCACTGGTAGGTCTTGTAGTTATCCACAAAGTATTGGAACTTGTGGAAGATCCTCTGGCGCAGGCGCGAAGCCTTATTGGACCTCGGGTTATGGCCGGAGGAGTGCATGGTGAAATCCGGGAACTGGCAGGTGTCCCAGGTCCGGACCCTCTCTCCCTGCACTGCCCCGGCGTTCTTCACCTCGTCGGTGATGTCAAAACAGTGGCAGGTGGGGCAGAGATAGGTGCAGATGCCGCAGCGCAGGCAGCTCATGGCTTCCTGGTCCCAGAGCTCGGACTCGAACATGCCCTTAAGCTTAGGCGGGACCTTGGCCAGGTTCTTGATCTGGCGTTGGATCTTCTTGGCCGCATCCTTTTCGACCTGTTCCTTCGTCTGTTTGTCCTTGGGTGTGGGGGGCTT
>JBGUED010000141.1:0-6239 GCA_041821525.1 Candidatus Aminicenantaceae bacterium
GTCAACAGGTCATCGAGGGCCTCGATCAGATAACCGAGGTCATCGCGTGTGATCCACAGCTTCTGGCTCATACGGACAATGCTGTCGAGGATGGCGGCGGAGGTGTTGCAGCGTTCCAGGTTGATCTTGTAAAGGTCTTTGGCCTCTTCACCCGGACAGAGGCTCTTATTTATGACCAGGATGTTCGCTTCTTTATCGAAACGCCAGTTCCCCCACATTGTTCACCTCCGACTCAATCTTATGCTGCCGGTTCTCTGCAGCATTATTCAAAACTTGTTCCGATTTCGGCAGCCCCGCCTTGATCGAAAAGGCGATTCCTATCATAAAAAAGCCTGGTCTGTTTTGTCCAGTACTATTTTCCTCACGAGTCGACATGGTACGATTATGGATGAATCCCATCAGGAGCAGGGCTTGACACCCTGCGGCCGCGGCTTTGGACTGCGGGCCTGCTTACGGATTCGGATTGACGATGCTGCACGGAACCATGGCCGTGCACTTGCCGCAGATCTCAGTCAGGGGGAGATCGCTGTGATAGCCATCATTGGCCTGGCACTGTCGGTGACAGGCGAAGCGGTCGAATCCCTGCGTTCGAAGGGCACCGAATTCGCATCGTTCCACACATTTCTGGCATGACTTCCCTGCCTTAAACAGACAGAATTCCCGTTCCTGGATTGGTGAAGGTTCCAGCTCCAGATCGGTGACCAGGCTGCCCAGCCTGCCGGTGCATCCCCGGGGCGTAATGAGGAGATTGTGGAAACCGAAGCGGCCGAGCCCTGCGGCATATGCAGCATGTCTGTGGGACCAGTCACTCATAAGAGTCGACCGGTCGAAGTTGTGAGTGGGAGGGATGAGGGCGGCCGAGTGTCCTCGCTCTGCCAGTTGCTCCTTGAGATGTGTGGAGGTATCTGCGATCAGCCGGTTGGTCTCGATGTAGGCTATGGCCCAGCTTCGGGAACAGTGATATTCCTCCCTGAAGTTATCTCGATGCAGCTCCTCTGTGAAGGGCACATAAAATACAATCACAGAGCGTGCCTGGGGAAGGAGATCCTGCGGGAGCAGGTGCCCCCCGTGTATGGCGCCTTTAAACGTTTTAAACAGTGGGTCCCGGGCCAAGGCCACTCCCACTAACGGTGCCAGCCAGCGGGTTTCCCCGCCGATCTGGTCCGGATAGCCGGATATGTACTCCCCAATCCATCGCTCGACTCGTTCCTTGTGGATGGCTATGGATGTCACTGCTCGTCTGGAGGTTTGCGCCGTGTGGACAGCAATGGAAACGGACCAGCCGAGTCTGGGCTATTTCTTGTTTTCTCTGGCCTTCATATGATAGTCGGCAGCCTTGCGGGCTTCGAAATAGATCTTGGAAAGAACCCGGTGCATGATCTCCCTGTCGATCTTTTCATTGGGGGGAGCGTCCTTGGCCAGGGGGATGCCCAGGTCCTGCAAGGAAGGCCCTTTGTATTCCGGAAAATAATGACTGACAAAACATATGAAGGCGAGAGAGATTTCCAGTCTGAGCAGCTCCGAGATGGTGAGATCGTATTCGTCACAGATGCTCTGGAGGTAATCCTCCATCCAGACAGGGAGCACAACCTGGAACTTTTTTCCCATTCTTTCTCCTCCTTTATATCGTGGTCCAGATTATAGCATAATATGAGAGACTTGACATTTCGCATAACTTTAATATTATATGTACTCAAATTACGAGTCTTTCTTTGATGCAGCAGTATCGCTTTTGGATATGTTAAAAATATGACGGACATGAAGCTGATCCTGCGGTCCTTTCTCCAAGCCCATGTACTGGACAGCCTTCGAGTCCCTGATGAGCCTCTCTTCAGCCAGAGGATCTTAAATCGCACACTCGAAAGGCATATGTCGTCGGAGGTCCAATTTGAAGGCCATATTTAACAGCTGTACGCTCTGGGAGAAAGGAATCTGCAATCACCAGGACCTGGCAGAGCTTCACCGACGCATGAACGAGGAGTGTGTTTTCCAAGGACCTGGTCGGGCAGAAATCAAAGAGCTCAACACCATCTGCTCTTTGTGTAAATTCCCCCTCCTGGTCGAGATCAAGGAATGTCCGTCCTGCGGCAATGTGGAGCTGCAGCGGGGCATCACCAGGGGTCAGTTAGGCGTGAACCTGGTCTTTAACTACAACTGCGAAGAATGCAGCCGGATCCTGTATTCCCATCAGATTCTGGACTGACGATCATTTTTTTTCTTGCTTGTCCAGCTCAGCTTTGAGCTTCTCCGATTCCATCTTCGCCTCTTCGAGCTCACGGGATGTGCTGTCTATCTGGTTCTGGATCTGGGCCTTAAGTTCTGCGGTCGCAGCGTTGTAGAAAAGCTGGCCGAGCTGTGTTAGCTTGAGGCTCAGATGCCCGACACGGTTATTGGCCCGCCTCCACTTCTCCTCCGGGCTGATCTCTGGAAATCCCTCAGCCTGATTAACATTTGACTCCACAGTGACCCGGATCGCAGGAGTGCCCGGATCAGCCTCACCTGCCGGCTTGGCTTGACTCGATCGAATAGTCGTGATAGATGTCTCAGGCTCGGATACCGTGGTGGCGCGCGAGCTGACACTCGATCTTACTTGGACCCTTTTCAGGTCTTTGTTGGTCACGACAGTGGTCTTCTTTTCCTGCTGCTGGGCACGCCTGGCCTTTTCCTTTTTTGCGAGTTCCACCAGATCCTGAGAAGATAAAAAAGCCGCACAGATGAGCGGCAACGATAGAAAAACCATGATTTTTCGTAGGCACATGTTTTGCTGTCCGTTTAACACCCTTATATTCTAATCATTTAGTCGGTGTAAAGACACTAAAATCGGCATCAAATGCGGAATCCTGGTGCCGGAGGTGGGAGTCGAACCCACACTCTCCGTAAGGAGAACTGGATTTTGAGTCCAGCGCGTCTGCCAATTTCGCCACTCCGGCAGGTCTATGGCGGCGGTGATTATAGCACAACCCCAATCAGCCAACAAGCCGGCATCCATCCATGTACGGAGTGGCCAGTATTGTACTAAAGTACAATAGACAGGGATAATCTCGAGGAATATGATTGGACCTCTTTGGGTAGGGAAAACAGGTGATCTTGGAGGGTTTGCCCACGGAAGCGCACTCAAATCGAGTGCGCTTTTTTTTTACCTGATCCCGATTCCCTTCTCCTTCATGACCCTTTCGATGTCAGTGATCTCGCGGGGGATGAACTCAGTAAGCCACTCGTAGCCGTCTTCGGTGCAGAGGACGTCGTCTTCAAGCACGATGGTGAACTCATCCATCACCAACCCCGGCTCGACCGTGATGCAAATTCCGGGTTTGAAAGGAATGAGGTTATTGCCGTGGTCATGGACCTCCATCCCGAGGAAGTGACTGGTACCCCAATAGAAGAACTGGCCGTAGCCGCCTTCTTTATCGAGGATCTCCAGAGCCTTATCCTGGAGGTCCTTCATGGTGCAGCCGGGCCGCACGAGCCGGATGCAGGCCTCCTGGGCCTGCTTGAGGATGGTGTAGGCCTTCTTCTGCTCGGGCATGAAGATGCCGGAAACGGGGAACGTGCGCTGGATGTCGGCCGTGTAGTGATTGATCTCGGCGCCGGCATCGATGGTGACCAGGTGGCCGGCTAGCAGGACATCGTCTCTCCTGGGGAAATGCTCGTCGTAGCGGTTGGGTCCGGAACGTATAGAGGTGGGGAAACCAAAACGCTTGGCTCCCTGGTACTGACATGAAAAATCGTAGATCGAGCGGAGCTGGTCCTGGGTCATACCGGGATCGACGGAACGCATGCATTCGATCATGGATTCGCCGCTGATACGGGCGGCCTCACGCAGCTGTGCTACGGCATAAGCATCATGGTACATGCGTACTCGGTCGATGGGATCGCAGGCGTCGCGGATCTCGTATTTGGGTGAGAGGTTCCTGAAGCGCTGGATGAAGTCCAGCCGCTTGGGCGGGGATTCTGTCAGGTTGACGAAGCGGGGGTAATTGAAATACACGATCTTTTTCTCGCTGCCGCGGTAGAGCACCCGGGCGATCTCTGAGGGAAGGGGCTTGAACCGAAGCTGGGTGTAGCGCATCTGGGAAAGGTCTGTGTAGGCATTGGAGAGGTCGGGAAGGAGATTTGCGGTGGGATAGACATGTTCGATACCGGTATTTTGCTTCGCCTGCTCGATATCGCCGTCGATGTAGAGGATTTCGGGATAGGTCAGCGAGCCGGGGCACATGATGAGCGTGGCGCCGGATGTTTCCAGCCCCGTGAAGTAGATGAAGTCATGATTATCACTGTTGGGGACGAAAAACTCCAGCAGATTACTCTGGTTACGTTCCGAGCTCTGGATTATGAGGATGCCTTCAGAAATCTGGGCGGCGAGCTTGGCGCGCCTCTGCTTCAGCACGTCAGGGCCCTGAGCCAGGAGCGAGGAGCTCAATATGATGAACATTGCCAACCAGGCAGCCAGGGATAATATTTTCAATCTAACATGAGATCTCATAATGAATCTCTCCTTATCCAGGATCAAAGGACATGCGAACAGCACTGATAACATATGAAATTTCACACCTTGAATCAAATATTTTTTGGGGACGGACCTTGGTATATACTGCAAAATACTATAGTTAGGTGCTAATCTGGCGCAATATTTTTGCTTACAGACCGATTTTAGCCCCATAAAGTAACTTCTTAAAGCGTTCCGGCATCTTTAACTTTCATCGGTGAAGCTTTTTCCTTATAATCGGATTCAGTTTCCCGAAATTGGAAGAGAGGACCGACATGTATAGAATTGCCTGTATCTTAGGGCTTTGTGTACTCATCGCAGCATGCAGAAGTTCTGAGCTGACGGTGGACCAGTTGGCGCAGGACTACATATCGGAGTGGATCGAATTCTACCCTACGCGGGCCTTTGCCGCGGGGCACCTGGATTCGGCACACCGGTTCGAATCGATCTCTCGTGAGCGGATTAAATCCTGGGTGGAGTTCAATCAAGCGGCCCTCACATCGCTGGAAGCGCTTCCGATCGAACAGACGGCGGATGAGGGAGCCGATGCCGATCTGTTGAGGCGACAGATCCTCGATGAACTCGACCGATGGGGCGAGGGACGTTCACTCGAAGCATCACCGATGTACTATGTGGGGCTGGTGTCGCAGGCATTGACCCACATCCTGGCACGGGATGACCTCGAGCCAGAGGACAAGTTCAGGGCTATCGAAGCCCGCCTGGCCGGAATCCGGACAGTGTGTGCGCAGGGGACGCTCCTCTTAAAGGACGGCCGCCCTCGTACAACGGAGAGGAGCATCCCTGTGCTGGAAGCCTCGGCCCGTTTCCTGGAAGCAAACCTTGTGCAGATCGCCGGGGAGTGGACGGATGATCCTCTGCCGGAGACGTTCGTCATCCAGTGTGAAAGGGCTGCGGATGACGTGCGCACGCTGGCCGCCCACATCCAGCAAAGGATACTCCCCGCTGCGGCGCTCCCGGACAGCATGGGCCGAAGAGATTACGCAAAAAAGCTCGAGATATTCACGGGTACAAACATGACTCCAGAAGAGCTCGCAAAGATATCACTACAGGAGATCAAGGAAGTGCGCGGCTTGATGCAGGAACTCGCGGGTGCATACTGGATAAAACAGTATCCCAGGCTGGATGTGCCGGAAGATTTTTCGGTCTTGGTAGGAAAGGCCATCGATGACATGGAGGGGAACAGAGAAAGCAACCAGCAGGATTTTCTGAAGTTTTTCGAATGCCTCATCGGCAGGGCCGAGGAATTTGTGAGGGACCAAGAAATCGCTACGCTGCCTGCTGAGAAGACCCTGTTCACAGCCCTCTCGCCTTCCCACTTCGCGGGTGCGGCCGTCGGGGGCGTGTATGCGGCCGGTCCGTTCAACCCGGGGGCAAAGACTCTGTTCTATCTGCCCACGATCCTGGACGATGCCTCGGAAGAGGCAAAAGAAGGTTTCTACCGCTCCTTCAACAACCATTTCAACACCATGATCATCACACACGAGATCTTCCCTGGTCACTACATGCAGTCGAAGCTCGTCTCCACCAATCCTCATCTTGTGCGCGCTCTCTTCAGCGACGGGTTGTATGTGGAGGGATGGGCCACACTCTGTGAAGTGATAACGCTGGATGCAGGTTGGAATGGATCCGACCCGCTCGACCGGCTGGCTCACCTCAGGAAGAGGTTGGAAAATGCCACCCGCTCCTATACCAGTGTGCAGGTCCATTGTTTTGGATGGGGTCAGAAAGAGGT
>JBGUED010000142.1:0-6239 GCA_041821525.1 Candidatus Aminicenantaceae bacterium
CCTGCCCGATACATCGAGCAGGAAGCAGAAAGGAACGCCTTGTTCGTGCTCTACTGCGCCAGCCAGTTCCCCAAGGTGGAATTCACGGATGTGAAGGTCACCCCGGCCTCCCACGACCTTTACTGGATCGAGGTGGCAGTCACCAACGACCGGGAATATCCCACGGCATCGGACCGCGCCATCAAGCTCAAACGGGCGCGACAGGACAAGATCACGGTGAGCGGCTCCGACAACATCGAAGTGATCGGAATCCCCAAAGGCAAGGGCACCATAGATCCCAGCAACACAAGCCCCCAGACGGAGATGATCGCCAAGGGCGGCAGCGAGTTCCGGCTCAACGGCCGCCAGACGCAGCGCTTCAGCGCTCTGGTCAAGATGGACGGAAGCCAAGGCTACGTGGAATTCTTCGTCGATTCCCAGCACGGAGGCAAGGTCAAGAAGCGCGTCAACCTGAAGATCGGCAACTGAGGGAGCCACGACAGACGAAAACCTGCCTTCTCATGCAAGGCTGAGGACTACTTCTCAGGAGAGGGCCTAGGCATTACTTCTTCGGATCGGGCCTGGGTTGTGGGGCTATCTGCATGGATTCCTACAGATGCACAGACAATCAGAACCAAGACCAGACAAAATAGACTCTTTTGACATGTTTTTGTCATTTCATACAGCCTTAACTCGGTGGTATAATCATTCGTACGGAAAGTCGATCGGATGGTTGCGGGCAGGGGAATATCATCAGGAGTGAATTGTATATAAACGGGAGGGCAGAGGTCCCATGAGCCGAGAAAAAAGTCAGGCCTCGAAAAACATCACCCTGCACTGGAGGAATTTCATCATCGCAATCCTTGTGATACTTGTGGTGGGTATCCTCATCGGCCTCATCATCACCCCTCACCCCGACTTCCAGAAGAAGACCGAGCCTGAGGATGTCATCAAACAGACTTCCTATTCGGGCTTGATCTTCTTCCCGTACGCCGCCAATTCTTCGCGAACTACGTAGCGAATTGTTTCTTCCAGTGATCCGCTCTTCGACTCGATGAACTCCCGCAAGGCCATATTGATCAGCGTCTGATAATTCCCGCCTCCTGCTACATTAACCTGATGTCTGAACCAATCCAAGATGTCATCATCGATACGAATCGTTATCCGGGTTTTTCCCTTTGGCGCCTTAATCACAGGTCCTCTTTTCCCTTTGCTGAAATCATATTCCTTTTTCATTGGCAATTGGTCCCACTCATATTCCACTTTAATAATATATGTACATTTGTGCATATTGTCAATCTTGGAAAAAGCTCAATAAAATTACACATCGGGCCTGTCCGGAATGGAACGCATCTGTACGGTTCGGAAACACATAATTTGTGAGCTGAGATTACTCACTGAGGAACAGAGGTAAAGACTTGTTCTTGGCATGGATATTGCACATCAGCTCATCCGGAGACAAGTATGCTTAAAAACTATCTGAAGATCGCCTTACGTAATTTTATGAATCGAAAGTCCTATTCGCTGATCACGGTGACCGGCCTGGCCATTGGCTTCACCGCATGCCTTCTGATTTTTCTGTACATCAAACAGGAGTTGAGCTACGACCGTTTCCACGCCAACGCCGACCGCATCTATCGGCTGGCGGTGGAGACAAAACGTCCTGAGAGTGTCGAGCTAACCGCCAACACGCCCTTCCCGGTGGCAGAGGCCTTCAAGCAGGACTATCCGGAGATCGAATCCGTCGCCCGCCTCCTCAGCTGGGATTCCACGCTGGTGCAGTATCAGGACCTCCGGTTTGTGGAGCAGGGGTGGTTCTTTACCGACCCGGACTTCTTCAGGCTCTTTTCCTTTCCTTTTCTAAAGGGAGACCCGGCCCACGCCCTGGACTCTCCGGAATCGCTAGTGATCTCCGCCTCTATGGCGGATAAATATTTCGGCGACACGGACCCTATCGGACAGACCGTCCGCATCAACGGAGCCCACGAGTTCCTGGTCACAGGAGTCGTGCAGGACGTCCCGGTAAACTCACACGTTCACTTCAACTTCGCCGCCTCATTCCTGTATATGACAGACGAACTGGTCGGTTATTCCATGAATGAGTGGGGTGCCTTCTCTGATCTCTTCACCTATGTCCTCCTGCCCAAGGGAATGCAGGAGGCCGACTTTACACGCCGCATCGAAGGCTTCATGATGAGGCACGGAGACTATCCCCCGGGGCTTGACCGCCGGATATTCCTACAGCCTCTGACTTCTATCCACCTCAAGTCCCATCTAGACGGGGAGTTCGAACCGAACACCCAGGTTTCCAACCTCATTATCCTTGGCACCATCGGGCTTTTCCTCCTGCTCATCGCCTGCATCAACTATGTCAACCTGGCCACCGCCTCGTCGGCCAAGCGGGCCCACGAGGTGGGCCTGCGCAAGGTAATGGGGGCGGAAAAGGCCCGGCTGATCCGGCAGTTCCTGACCGAATCCGTCCTGATAGCGATGCTGGCGCTGGTCTTCTCTCTGTTCCTGGTCGAACTGACCCTCCCTACATTTTCGGCCCTGGTGGGCACCCCGATCGACCTGAACCTGGCCAAGGACCTCGGCTTCCTGATCGCGATGGTGCTTCTGACCCTGGGTGCGGGTGTGTTTTCCGGGCTTTATCCGGCCCTCTTCCTTTCCGGCTACCAGCCCATCAAGGTCCTCAAGGGCACGCCCTACGGCGGAGGAGGCTCCGTGCACCAGGGCTGGCTGCGCAAGGGGCTGGTAGTGGCCCAGTTCGCCATCTCCATCCTGCTCATAATCGGAACACTGCTGGTCAATCAGCAGCTCCGGTTCCTGCGCAACGCCCGGATGGGCTTCGACAAGGAACACATGGTGATGCTGCCCATCTTCCAGGACCAGCAGTTCTTCGATGACAGCGTCAATGAGAACTACGAGACCATAAAATACGCAATCCAGGCCAATCCCAGGATTTCTGCAGCCACCGCCTGCTTCAAGGCACCGGTGTCGCAGTACGCCATCAACGTGAGCGTCTACCCGGAGGGAGCGCAGGGAGAGAACCGCTACGTCTTCAACCTCAACTTCGTGGACTTCGACTTTGTCGATACCTTCGGTCTGGAGCTGATCGCGGGGCGGGATTTCTCCAAAGATTTCGCCACCGACTATCACGATGCTTTCATCCTCAATGAGGCGGCCGTCCGGAGAATGGGCTATCCCTCTCCGGAAGAGGCACTCGGCGAGAAGTTCACCATCGGCATCCGGAACATGGAAGGCACTGTGATCGGTGTGACCCGTGACTACCACATCGCCTCCCTGCGGGATAACATCGAGCCGCTGATCCTGCTGCACTGGCCCAGCCTGTTCGCCCAGATCGCCGTCAAGGTCAACGGGCAGAACATCCCTGCCGCCCTGACACACCTGGAAGAGACCTGGAACACCTTCCGGCCGGACAGTCCGTTCCAGTACTCCTTTCTGGACGAGGACATCGGCCGCCTGTACGCCCAGGAAGCCCAGACCTCGGCCATTGTCCGCACGTTTTCGCTCATCGCGGTGTTCATCGCCTGTCTGGGGCTTTTCGGGCTGGCAGCCTTCACAGCAGAGAAGCGCACCAAGGAGATCGGCGTGCGCAAGGTCCTGGGCGCCTCGGTCTCCCGGATCACGTACATGCTCTCGACCGAGTTCACCAAATGGGTGCTGCTGGCCAATGTCGTGGCTTGGCCGCTGGGCTATTGGACCATGCACAGCTGGCTCTCGGGCTTCGCCTTTCGCACCACGATCGGGATCTGGCCGTTCCTGCTGGCCGCTGCCGCCTCTCTCGTGATTGCACTGCTCACCGTGAGCCTCCAGGCCATCAGGGCCGCCGCGGCCGACCCCGTCAAATCCCTCCGCCACGAGTGATTTTCTTTCTATTTCGAAGGCGGGAAATAAGCAACCTCTGCCTTGCATAGAAGTCCGGAACCAGCAGTAGGCTCTCCGAAGCTTCGACAAAAATGGATTGATTAATGCTGAGATTTTGATAAAATTGGGACAAAGAATGTTGTTGAGCAGAAAGGTCACACAAGGAGAGCCAGCATGAAAACCAGAGTGATGATAATGTGTTTGGGCCTGTTCCTTATCATGGGCACACTGAATCTAGAGGGAGTATCTCAAGGCGGTGAAAAAGAGGTATTTGTCTGCAATGCCCTGGTGACCGCGGCACCGGGATCCCCGGCCACAACCCGCCTCACCATCACCATCGATGGGTACTCATCAGACGAAGACAGACAAAAATACCTGGAGATATTGAAAACGGACGGCCAGCCTGGGCTCCGCAAGGCGCTGGAAAACGTCGAAGTGGGATGGGTCGTCCCGAGAGGCCAGCTCCGCGAGCCCGTTAACTTTGCCCGCAGTAACAAAGTCGAGGGTGGCCGTATCATCAACATCGTGAAAACCCGCTATCTCAGATTCCTGGAATTTGCCCTAGGCACTCCCCAGTCCAGGGATTATGATATAACGTTCATACAGCTCAAGATCGACGAAAACGGTGAGGGGGAAGGGTATATGTTCGCCGGCACCAGGCTCTTTATCAATGATGAAAACCGGCTCGTCCTGGAACAGCGGGGAACCACCCCCATTAAGCTAAGCAGCGTGAGACTCCAGAAATAACTTTACTATTGGGGACGGACCACGGGAAGAAGATAGCCGGGGTTTAGGCTCGGGCCGTGCTGAAAAAAGTTTGGACATTTTCCGGGGGCGTCTCAGGGGCGAGAATGCAGCCGCTGCTGAGCACGAAGCGGCGGCCGGGGGCTGATTCAACGGCATTAAGCAGCCCTGTCACGGCATCACGCACATCGCTCGTATTCCCGTTGAGCAGGACACGCACCGGATCGATGTTTCCCCACAAGGCTATCTGATCGCCAAGCAGGGTGAATGCATCACCGATATCCACCAGGTGGTCAATCTCCAGCACATGGGCGCCGCTCCCGGCCATAGATGGCAGGATGGACGTAGTATCACCACAGATGTGGAGAGACAAGACCGTATCCTTTCGCTCGCTGAGACGAGAAAACAATTTCTGTTCCCAGGGAAGGGCCACCGAAGAGTACAGATCGGGACCGAGGAGGCTTGCCGGGGAATCTCCGGTGCTCAGCATGTCGGCCCCGCAGGCGGCCATGGCCTCGGCATAGGCGAGGGCATGCTCCAGACATTTTCCCAGGAGGTCCGCGACTAGGGACCGGTCCTCTATTATGCGTGTCATGAGCGAGGCCATTCCCAAGGCCTGACAGGCCAGGGAAAAGGGGGACTGATCAAAACAGCCGACAACGAATGTTTCCTTACCCAGGGTCTCGACCACCCTGGATAGGACCTCCAATTGGAGCGGCTGCCGCCCTCGGGAATAGGGATCGGGGCCGGGGATGCGGTCGAGGTCCTGGGCTGAGTCGATGAAGCCTTCCGGGGATCCGGTCAGGGGTTGATCCCCCAAAGGAGAAAACACCGTTGCGCCCATGGCCTGGGCCGTGACCCAGGTGTCGACGCTGACCCAGACGGCATCGGGCCGGTATTTTTCGTGGTAGCGCAGGATGCAGTCCACCTGGACATCTGGGTTCATGGTGAACTCCTGGAGCGAGATTCCCTCATCTGCGGCACAGAAGAATGTGGCCAAGGGGGCGCAGGCAGGCCGAGGCGTCTTTTCGCCTTGTATGGCGTTCTTAACCAGTTCTTTGGATGTCATGGGTCAAACATGTCCCTACTTCCTCCGTTCCAGAGCATCCCGCAGCATCCTCCAGGCATCAACGGCCGGGCCGCAGAACACAGGACCGGCACGGCCCAGAAAGATCGGACGATTCGATTCTCTGCCTTCTCCCTTACAGACGATAATCTAACATGGCCCGCCCCTAAAACTCAATTCCTTCCTTTTCCAATGCTTTAGGTCGGCATTGTGGAGGCTGCAGCGTTTTGATAAGGTAATCACAGCTCATACGGGAGGAAAATCACATGGCGATAACACGCAGGGAATTCATAAAGGCCAACGCGGCCGCAGCAATGGGACTGGCAGCCGGCACGGCAGGCTCGGGAATTCCCCGTATGACGGCGCAGAAAAAGGCTGTCCGAGTGGGTGTCGTGGGCACGGGCAACCGCGGCCGTCACCTGCTGAGCATCCTGCTGGGCCTGGAGGGCGTCGAGGTCCCCGCCCTCTGCGACATCCAGAAGCCCCACCTGGACATGGCCATGGAACTTGTGGTGAAAGCGGGCCGGAAGAGGCCGGAGCCCTACCTCAAGGACGAATACAC
>JBGUED010000143.1:0-6221 GCA_041821525.1 Candidatus Aminicenantaceae bacterium
GACCGTGCTGGCCGAGAAAGGAAGCCTGTTGACCTACACCATCATCCGGGTTCCGCCCAGCCAGTTCAAGGACCAAGCCCCCTATGCTGTGGGGATCGTAGAGATGGATGACGGGGTTAAGCTGACCGGGCAGGTTGTTGACTGTGTCTTTGACAAGATACATACGGGAATGCGCCTGCAGCTGGAATTCCGTAAGATGTATGATGTAGGACACTCCGGGATCATCTGCTACGGCTACAAATTCATTCCAGAATATTGAGGGATTTGGCGGGATTGGTTCCCGGGCCGCCGTGTGGCGGACCTGACTGCAGGATACCGGAAAGCGGAACCAGCCCGATGGTTTGACTTAGAGTAAAGTTTAGAGAGGGCAGCAACCATGTTTAGGATCGAAAGCAAGATCGATATCCAGAGCACTGAGTATAAAGAGAATTTCAAACATATGCAGGTGCTGGTCACAGAGTACCGCGAGCGGCTGTCCAAGGTCCAGGAAGGGGGCCCACCCAAGTACCGGGAGCTGCACAAGTCTCGCAAGAAACTGCTGGCTCGCGAGCGGCTGGACAAACTGTTCGACCGCAACACACCCTTCCTGGAGCTCAATGCCCTGGCCGCTTTCGACTTGTACGACAACGAGGCAGCGAGCGCCGGCATGGTGACCGGCATAGGTGTGGTGCACGGACGGGAGGTCCTGGTTATTGCCAACGATGCTACAGTCAAGGGCGGTACCTACTTCCCCATGACCATCAAAAAACATATCCGGGCTCAGGAAGTGGCCCTGGAAAACCGGCTGCCCTGCATCTATCTTGTGGACTCGGGTGGAATTTTTCTCCCCCTTCAAGCGGGGACCTTCCCGGACAAAGAACACTTCGGCCGCATCTTCTACAACCAGGCACGGCTGTCCGCCCTGGGGATCCCACAGGTCTCCATTGTGATGGGATCATGTACGGCGGGAGGCGCCTACGTGCCTGCCATGAGTGACGAGACGGTCATTGTACGGCAGCAGGGAACCATCTTCATCGGAGGTCCACCGCTGGTCAAGGCGGCCACCGGTGAGGAGGTGAGCGATGAGGACCTGGGGGGCGCCGATGTTCACTGCCGGATCTCAGGAGTGTCGGACTATTATGCCCAGAATGACGAACACGCGCTTCAGATCGCCCGCAACATCGTGGAAACCCTGGCCCCGGCTCGTAAGTTCGATCTGGGAATGACCACACCGGAGGATCCCTATTATGATCCGCGCGAGCTGTACGGCATCGCACCGCGCGATCTGCGCAAACATCTCGATATCAAAGAGGTCATAGCCCGCCTGGTGGACGGCAGCCGCTTCCAGGAGTTCAAGGAGCTCTACGGCAATACTCTGGTCTGCGGCTTTGCACGCATCATGGGATACCCGGTCGGGATCGTTGCCAACAACGGAGTACTGTTCTCGGAGAGCTCGCTCAAGGGCGCGCACTTCGTAACCCTGTGCTCCATGAGGAAGATTCCCCTGATCTTCCTCCAACACATCACCGGATTCATCGTGGGCAAGCAGTACGAACACGGAGGAATCGCCAAGGACGGAGCCAAGCTGGTGCATGCCGTGGCGAATGCGGATGTGCCCAAGCTCACACTGATCGTAGGCGGTTCTCACGGGGCAGGCAATTACGCCATGTGCGGTCGGGCCTATGCACCCCGCCTGCTGTGGATGTGGCCCAACGCCCGCATCAGCGTCATGGGAGGTGAACAGGCCTCCAATGTCTTGGTTACGGTCAAAGAGAAGAGGCTGCTTGCACAAGGGAAAGAGATGACGGAGTCCGAGAGACAGGAAGTGATCAAACCCATCCTGGAAAAGTACGAGATCGAGGGCAGCCCCTACTTCAGCACAGCCCGGCTCTGGGACGATGGGATTCTCGATCCTTTGGAAACCCGGCAGGCACTGGCCCTGGGCATCGGCATGAGCCTCAATGCCCCCGTCCCGGATTACAAAGTCGGCATATTCAGGATGTGACATGAGCGCGAATACGTACCGCACGATTCGATATGAAAAAAAGGGGCAGGTAGCCCATATCACTCTCAATCGGCCGGAGGTCCACAATGCTTTCAATTCTTTGATGATCGGCGAGCTGCTCACGGCCTTCGCCTGCATCAAAGACGATCCCGAGGTACGCGTGGGCGTTCTAGCCGGCGAGGGAAAATCTTTCTGTGCTGGGGCGGACCTCAATTGGATGCGGGAGATCGTCCGGTATTCCTATGAGCAGAATCTCGAGGAATCCATGCAGATCGCGGAACTGCATCACAATATCTACACACTCCCAAAACCCACGGTCGCCAAAGTAAACGGGACGGCCATTGGGGGTGGCACTGGCTTCCTCTCGGCGTGCGACATCGCCATTGCGTCTGAGGAAGCCCGGTTCGGTCTGAGCGAGGTCAAGCTGGGACTGGTGCCGGCTGCCATCTCACCCTATGTGGTCCGCAAGATCGGGGAGAACAAGGCACGCGAGTATTTCCTGACCGGAGTGCGCATATCCGCGGAGAGGGCCGTAGAGATCGGCCTGATCAACGAGATCGTGCCTCTCCGGGAATTGGGGGACAGGATTGCAGAACTGGTGGATCAGCTGCTCACGTCCGGGCCGTAAGGAGCTGATCCTCAACGTCGTGCGGATGGACACGGAGGAAGCAGGCGAGTACACAGCCCGCATGATTGCGGACCTCCGCATCAGCGCCGAGGGTCAAGAGGGGATGGCCGCCTTCCTGGAAAAGCGCAAGCCGTCCTGGGTCAAGGGCTTCGAGGGAGAGGACTAATGAGGTTGTTTAGTGGCCGTGTCCCTCGCAAGGACCGATAAAGGAATCGAAAAAAAGATGTTTGCGAAGATATTGATCGCCAACCGGGGAGAGATCGCTGTCCGCGTAATGAGAGGCTGCCAGGAACTGGGGATCGCCACTGTGGCGGTCTATTCCGACGCAGATAAAAAGAGCCTGCACGTACAGACCGCTGAAGAGGCTGTAGCCATTGGGCCGGCTCCGGCCGCCGAGAGCTATCTCGACATGGAACGCATCCTCAGGGCGGCTAAGGACACGGGAGCCGAGGCCATCCATCCCGGCTACGGTTTCCTGGCCGAAAATGTGGATTTTGCACGGCGCTGCGAAGAGGAAGGTATCGTATTCATCGGCCCTAATTTCCGGGCTATGGACCTGGTTGGGGACAAGGTGAGATCCCGGCAGACCATGGAAAAGGCCGGCATCCCCATCATCCCGGGGATGAAGGACACAATCTCCTCCGATTTGTCGACCTCTGTTGCGGACGCTGAGAAGATCGGTTATCCGGTCATGATCAAGGCCTCTGCAGGAGGCGGGGGCAAGGGTATGCGTGTTGCCCGAAACCGGGAAGAGCTTGCATCCGGCCTGGAGGCCGGGATGCGGGAGGCCAAGGCTGCCTTCGGGGATGAGTCCGTGTATCTTGAGAAGTACATCGAGGAACCCCGGCATGTGGAGTTCCAGGTCCTGGCGGATAACGAGGGGAACACCGTCCACCTCTTCGAGAGGGAGTGTTCAATCCAGCGCCGGCACCAGAAGATCATTGAGGAGACGCCTTCCCAGGCCCTGGACCCGGAACTGAGGGCGAGGATGGGGGAGACGGCCTGCAGGGTTATGCAGGTGGCCGGCTATAACAATGCCGGTACAGTGGAGTTCCTCCTGGACAAAGACGGAAACTTCTTCTTCCTGGAAGTGAACGCTCGTCTCCAGGTGGAGCACCCGGTAACGGAACTTGTCACGGGAGTGGACCTGGTGCATCAGCAAATCCGGATCGCGGCCGGCGAAACTCTCACGTACCGCCAAGGGGACCTGAAGCAGAAGGGGCATGCCATCGAATGCAGGATCTACGCTGAAGATCCACTCAACAATTTTCTCCCGTCGTCAGGTAAGGTCCTCTTCCTGAAGGAACCGGCCGGGCCGGGTGTGAGGCATGACTGCGGCATCTTCAGCGGCTCAGAGGTCCCGATCTATTATGATCCCATCCTGGCCAAGCTCATTGTCTGGGCCGAGTCCCGTGACATGGCCATCCAACGGATGCTGAACGCCCTGGACAATTATGTGGTCTTGGGGGTCAAGACCTGTATTGGATTCCTCAAGGATGTGATCGATCATCCGGAATTCCGTGCAGGCCATACCACAACCAGCTTCATCCCGGAGCATTTTACCGAGTGGCAGGCACCGGAAGGGACGGACGACCTGAGGAATCTGGCGCTCCTGGCTGCGGCCCTGCGGTCGAAAGGCAGGGGGGAGTCTGTAGCAGGCCTGGGAGACGAAAGTAGGGCGGTCCCCACGCCCTGGTCGATCCTGGGGAAGTGGCGGATCGGAGGGAAGTGACGTGGATTACGAATTTCAGATCGGCAGCAGCCTGCACGCCATCACCCTGGAGGCGAGGGGAGAGGGATATCTTGTCACGGCTGGGGAGACAACATTTGTGGCCCAGGTCTCTCCCCTCTCACCCAACGCCTTGTCTATCCTCATCGACGGACGGTCCTATACGGTCTATTCGGCCGGTGAAGGAAACAGACATCTGGTGTTCTGCGAGGGGCATTACTTCGAACTGATTGAGCCCTCCGAAGACAGCGACAGTTTCCTGGCAGGAGAGGGGAGCGGTGCCGAAGGCGAACTCATGATCAAGGCGCCCATGCCCGGTAAGATCATTAAGATCAGCGTTTCCGAGGACGAGGAAGTCCGCAAGAACCAGACACTGGTCATCGTTGAGGCCATGAAGATGGAGAATGAGATCAAATCCACCATCGAGGGTGTTGTCAAGAGGATCAGCGCTTCTCCGGGAGATCTGGTCGATACCGACACGCCTATCATCGAGCTGATCAAGAAGGAATAGGGCCTATCCCACCGGTTTCTTCCTTTACACTCTTTTTCTCTGTTGTATATTAGAAGGTGGAGGATAGGAGTACGATGAAGCCGGATTTGACGCAGGAAAAAGCTGACTGTCCCCTTTTCTTTCACACACCTCTTTTGAGATGCAACGCTTCCAAGGCCGCATGAGTTTAAACAAAGTGAATATGGACGAGCAAGAGCTTATCCGGAGGGTCCAGTCTGGAGACGAAGGGGCCTTTGAGGAGATCGTGACCGTGTACAAGCATAAGATCGTAAACTTCCTGTACCAGCTCACAGGCGATTATCAACGCGCTGTGGAGTTGGCCCAGGAGACCTTCATGCGGGTATACTTTAAGGCCCACCGTTATCAACCGATCGCGCCTTTCTCGTCCTGGATATACGCCATCGCTTCCAACCTGGCCAAAACCGATCTGAAAAAATCCCGGCGCTATCAGCATGTCCCGCTAGAAGACGTGCAGCACAGGGCCTACGAGGGGATGATCTCCAATGAAAATCCAGAGAGCAGCGGTATGAAGAAGAACATCAAGCAGGCCCTGGGTGAGCTGCATCCGCGCTACCGGATTCCGGTAATCCTGAAAGATATCGAGGGATTCACGCAAGAGGAGATCGCCGCGATCCTGAATATACCGGTCGGGACTATCAAGGCCAGGATCAGCCGGGGGCGCAGTCATCTTAAGAAGGAGCTGGAAGGCGCCCTGGCATGTTGAAATGCGATGGACGAGGAGAATCATCATGGCGGAGTTTGAACTCTTGACCCACATGGAACGAGCAGAAGCACCGATGGGCTTCGAGGGGCGTGTCATGACGCGTCTGGCAGAGCGCAAAAGACAGCGACGCAGGGCACGACGCCTCGGCTTCTCACTGGCCACGGTGGCGGCCTTGCTGGCCGTAGTGGTAATGGCCGTCAATTTTCTGGTACTCCCTCAGGGAGGGCCGGGGGAGATGGCATCACTGGAAAAGGATATTCCTGCAGAGTTCCAACCCCGAAACCTCAGCTCAACCATTCCCATCACCGAGGTTCTGGATTATTCCGGAGAGGCGCGGCAGGTGACGCGCCAGCCTCGGACCATATACATTCTTGAGCAAGTATCTGACCGCACCGATACCCGGAAAATTTACTAGGAGGTCAGTACAACCATGAACAAAAAATGCAAAAGCCTTTGGACACTCTTTGTTTTTCTGACGGGGATGGGCGCTTCCACTCTGGCGGCGTCCCCATCTGGAGCGGCCCAGGACCTGGAGAGCTTGACCAAGAAGGTCTTCCCTTCCGTGGTTCGGGTTGAGGCCCGAGACGGGTGGCGCAAAGTGGCCACCGGAGTGGTTATCGACAAGGAAGGGTATATCGTCACCAC
>JBGUED010000144.1:0-6192 GCA_041821525.1 Candidatus Aminicenantaceae bacterium
GGATCAGAAAGAGGTGGCTCGCTTCGCAGAGGAAGAAGGGCTTCTGGCCCCTCAGTTTGCACTCAATCTCTGGGACCGGGTCACGGGATCTCCCCTGCAGTTGGTCTCGTATTTTCTCGGTTTTCGAAAATTCACCAAGCTTCTCGAGCAGGAGAGAGCACGGCTGGGTACGGATTTTAATCTGAGAGATTTTAGCGATGCGGTATTGACGGCCGGGGCTGTATCAATAGATCGGCTGCCTGACTTCATCCGTTGAGGACATCAAGGGGTCTAACCAAATGCATGCTGCTGCCTCGGGTTGGGAGCTGGCTCCCGGATACACGATCTCTCGTGTGATCCTGGGATTGTGGCAGCTGTCCGGGGGACACGGTCCCGTGGATGATACCAAGGCATTCGAACACATGCGGAAGCTGGTGGAGGCCGGTCTGACCACCATTGACTGCGCTGACATCTATACAGGTGTGGAGGAGCTGATCGGGAGATTTCGTGTCCACTACCAATCGCAGTTTCTGAGCGGCGAGCTGCCAGAAATTCAGGTCCACACCAAATACGTGCCCGACTTGGAGGCGCTGCCAAACCTCAGCCGAGAATACACACAAGCGGTCATTGATCGGTCCCTGCAGCGGCTGGGGGTCGATCGTCTGGATCTGCTCCAGTTCCACTGGTGGGACTTCAACATTCCGGGACACGTGGACGCGGCCATGCATCTGGTCGAAGCCAGGAAAGCAGGCAAGATCCGGCACATCGGCGTGACAAACTATGACGGGGTGCACCTGCAGGAGATATTGGAGGCCGGCGTGCCCGTCGTCTCCAATCAGGTACAGTATTCGGTGCTGGATTCCCGTCCGGAATCCGGAATGGCGGAGCTGGCACAGAGATATGGCTTTCGGCTGCTGTGTTACGGGACCGTGGCGGGAGGTTTTGTGTCGGATCGCTATTTTAAAAGGGAAGCGCCTCAGGAGCCGCTGGAAAACCGGTCACTCACAAAATACCGCCTGATCATCAAGGAATTCGGGGGTTGGCATCTCTTCCAGGAACTGCTGCAAACTCTAAGAACAGTGGCCGACCGGCACGGCGTGGAGATCGCCGAGGCCGCCATCCGTTATATCCTGCAGAAACCGGCTGTGGCAGGTGTTATTGTGGGGGCCAGGTCGGACGATCATCTCGACCGGTTGAAAACACTTGATATTTTCGAGTTGGGAATGGAGGATATGATTCTGATCGACGGCGTCCTCGCCAAAGCAAAGGGACCCCTCGGCCCCATCTTTGGCCTGGAACGGGACCGGACCGGTGCTCATGGCCGGATCATGCGGTATGACCTCAATCGTGTATCACTCGACTGAAACCCATGCAGAACAACTCTCCCTCACATACGATCCGATACCTCGGCGGCACCTTCGGAGCGGTCTTGCCTTTTGTGGTCTTCATCGTGGGAGTCGTGACCATCGCGCTGTCAGGGGCGCCGGATGAGCGAGGGTTCTGGCCTATCCTGCTCCTGGCTCTGTTCCTGGGATTGGTGCTGGCACGCAACCGACGAGAATACTGCGAGACCGTTATCGAGGGCATGGCGCAGCCCATCGTGATGATCATGCTCACAGCCTGGATGCTGGCCTCCATCATAGGCGTGCTCCTGAGTGAAACAGGTTTTATTGAGGCCCTGACCTGGATTGCCGCCAGCCTCAAACTGGGAGGGCCCGCGTTTGTATTGGCTGCTTTTGTCATCTGCTGCCTGGTCTCGGTCTCGACGGGCACAAGCTTCGGCACCATTCTGATCTGTGGTCCCATCTTGTATCCTGCCGGAGGACTGGTCGGAGCGCCCCCTGTGATCCTGGCAGGGGCCATCCTCGGCGGTGCAACCTTCGGGGACTGCATCGCCCCCATATCCGACACCACGATCGCCAGTGCCTTGAGCCAGGACGCTGATATCGGAGGAACGGTGCGCAGCCGCCTGAAATATGTCCTACCAGCAGCTGTCCTGGCCCTTATCGCCTATGGGACAGCCTCCTTCGTGAGCCAGGGCGAAGCACGGTCGGAGATGATGCTCGGCGAGACCGGCGCCCGGAGCCTCCCCATGATTTTGGTGCCTCTGTTGATCATCATCCTGCTCCTCAGAGGGCGGCACCTGTTGGAGGGGCTCCTGGCTGGGCTGTCTGTGGGTATTGTTCTGGGCTTGGCCCTGGGCAGGTTGGATCCGGGACGCATCCTCACGCTGGATTCCGCAACGTTTTCTGCCAGGAGTTTCATCATCGATGGGATCGAGCGAGCGGTGGGCATCAGCTTTTTCACCATCCTGCTCATGGGCCTGGTCGCGACACTGCAGGCCTCCGGCGTGCTGCAGCGTCTGGTGGATTTTGCGCATCAACGAAGCCGGAGCGCCCGCTCGGGAGAGACATGGATCGTGGGTGCGGCCAGCGGGGCGGTGCTGCTCACCTGCCACAGCATCGTAGCCATCCTCACGGTCAGTGAATTCGCTCGACAGATAGGGGAAAAGAAAGGCATCCACCGCTACCGGAGGGCTAACCTGTTGAGCCTCACCGTCTCTACATACCCGTTCATCCTGCCCTATTTCATCCCGGTGATCTTGATGGCCAACACAACCGCTTCGGGTGTCGATCATGGATTGCCCCGCCTCAATCCCCTCCAGGCCGGCCTGCACAACTACTTCAGCTGGGCTGTCATGCTGATCCTCATCCTGGCCCTTGCTTTCGGCTACGGCCGCCCTAAAGATGCGCTCAGACAACAAAAACATATTGATAACAAATGAATTAGCATTCAATTTCCTGTGGAAATCTCGCCTGTAATTGGTTTTTTCCCCAATAAATCAGCATTTTAAGCAGCCACTTTGTCTCGTACTCAACTGATATCTAAGGAATCCATATTGGGCCCCAAAAACATGCCTGTTAGACACTTTTCCACAGGCGATTCAAAGCTAACTTGTTTATTTGCAGAAGATTTTATTGTCGGAGCGCAAATATTCGGAGCGCAAATATTAGCGGCCGAAACGGGGATTTACCACGTTGCTGTAGACAGACCCGAAGGTGTAGCTCACTCCCAGGGATAGGTTGTAATCGTAATCGGTGGCCAGCTCTGTTCGTCTTAACAAGACTTCATCGATGGTCGCATCCCCTTTTCGGAGGCCGAGCTGGTCATGGATCCTCGAGTATCCTCCACTCGCTGTCAGCGAAAGCCCGCGCACCAGACGGAAGTTGACGTAACCGTTCATCCGCAGCCGGTTCTTGCTGAAGTCGTGGAAATAGTTCGATCCTTCCAGTGATGCAGAGGCATTCCCCCAAGGCTCTTTGACCTCGAAGACGGCGGACAGGGTCTGGCTGAGCAGCTGTTCCTGGGTCTTGTTGTAGATGGTCTCTTCGATGTAATTGTTGTAGGTCAGGCCCACGCGGTAGAGGATGCGCAGCTGCCGGCGCGTGGATTCATGGTACGGGAAGATGTTGTACTCGATGGCCGGCGCGAGGTACCAGACCGAATTCTGGTTGCTGTAGGTGCTGTGCGTCCAGCCGGCCCAGCCTCCCACCGACCAGTGATCGCTGATGCTCTTGACCACCATGCCCGACGCTCTCTGTCTCTCGGATTTGCTCTGGATGGTCTCTTCGTCGTATTCGAAATTGCTCTCGTCGAAGTTTCCATTGACTCCAAAACGGATCTTCCATTCCGGTGTGATCCGGTTGGCGGAAAAATTGCCCCGGATGGAGTTGTACTGGCGTGATTCTTCTCCGTCTAGCCGCCCACTGGCACTCACATAAAAAACCCAGAAGTTCCAGGGATCGTCCACGGACGTGGGCTTGAGCCTCTGCTTGAAGGCAACAGACAGGTACTCTGCCAGGGGGGTCTGCATCAAGAAGGGAAAGAGCCCCTTCTTCAGGTTGTCGACCATCTTTCGTCTGGCATCGTCGCTGGTGTCGGTGGGCATGGTATTGTAGGTCACGGTGTTGCCCATACCCTCGAACTGCCTGCGGCCGATGAACTCCATGGTGTACTCATAACCGCCGGCGCCGTTCCTCTGCTCCGTGACCAAGATATGGATGTCGGAATCCTGCCTGACACGGACATAGTTAACAAACGTGATTTCGGTTCGGATGAAATCCTTGTCACAACGCCAGCAGTCCAGGAATACAAAAGGGGCATGTTTTTTCAGATCCTGAATATCGATCTTGGTGTTCTCCAGATTCCCTTTCTCTTCCTCGGCGTGCAGGGGCCAGAACGCAAAACAGAACATGATCAGGAGTAGTGCTGTACCTTTTTTCATTTCTTTCCAGACAGCGAAGCGACAAAAAGACTAAAAACACGCTATCTTATTATATAGTCGGTTGAAAAGAAAGGAGTTTTTGAAAAAGTAGCTGAAATTTAGTATATCAGAAAAATATCATGTTTCCCCCGCTCCCGCCACCAAAGCGGGGATTGACGACATTGCTGAACACAGACCCGAAAGAATAGTTCAAACCCACGGAAAAGAACATGCTGTAGTCGGTCTCGAGTTCCCGCCGCCGCAGCAGAACCTCTTCGATCGATGCATCCCCCTTGCGCAGGCCTAACTGGTCACGGATGCGCGAATAGCTGCCGTCGATGTTCAAGCGCAGCCCCTTGACGATCCGGATGGACAGGTCCCCACCGATCCGGAGCCGGTTTTTGCTCGTGTCGTGGAAATAATGCGAACCGAACAGGTAGACCTCTGCCGTGCCCCAAGGTTCGTTGAACTCCAGGGAGGCATTCAGCGACTGGCTCCAGAGATTTTCCTGAGTCTGTTCGTAGATGGTCTCTTCAATATACCGGACATACGAATAGTTCAAGCGGTACAAGAAGCGGAGCTGCCTCCGTGTGGATTCCGCGTACGGGAAGATGTTGTACTCGATCGCTGGAGACGGAGTGACCGAAAGGTCAAGATTGCTGTAGGTGGAGTAGTTCACATCCAGCCAGCCGCCCACAGACCAGTGGTCGCTGATGCTCTTGACATAGAGCCCGCTGAAGCTCCGGCTCCGGGACGAACTGGTAATGGAGTCCTCTTCGTACTCGAAGCTGCTCTCCTCCCACATCGCATTGAGGGCCAGGCGAAGCTTGGACTCGGGTGTAACGCGGTTGGCGGATGCGTTGCCGAACACATCAAGCATGCTGGTGTGAGTCTGCCCTAAATAGAAGCCGTGCGCGCCCAGGTTGAAGACCCAGAAATTCCAGTGATCCTCCACGGCCGTCTCCCGGACCTGCTCCTTAAAGGCTACGTCAATGCGCTCGGCAATGGGCGTGCGCGCCGCCGCTGACACCAAGCCCATCTTTAGCACCTTGACATACCCCTGACGCACTTCATCCGGGGTATCGGTGCTGCCGCTCACGAACCGGAGCGTGTTCTGATAGTCCTCGTAATCCCTCTGGCCGATGAAGGCCATGGTGTACTCCGTGCCTCCACTCCCTGTGCTCTGGGTCGTGATCAACACGTGGATGTCTGCCTCACGCCTGTCCCAAACATAGTTCACGAATGTAATTTCGGTCCGGATGTAGTCGATGTCGCAGCGCCGGCAGTCGATGAATACCCTGGGGGCCTGCTTCTTGAGTTCATCGATGTCGGACTGAGCTTCCTGGGAAAAAACTACACTACAAAATATCAGAATCACGAAGCTTACGAGCCCTGCCAACCGGGTCGCTGTCTCTCGCATGCTGCCTCCTGTCACGGGCCGAGGCGTTTTCCGCCTCAATGCCCACTCTCTGCACTACGCCAAAAACCGCCATGCCTTCCCCGGAGCCCCCCCCTTCTTTATATAATACGCCGATTTTCCCCAATCGGTTGCCTTGTGATTCTGAAAACACATTGCCGCGGCCCCTCGATTTAAGTACAATGAACCTCCCTGTTTATTTCACTGGCACAGGAAAAATAATGAGATCCAAGCTGATCTTCTGGGACTGGACCGGAACGCTGGCCAACGAGGCTGCGCTGGACAAGGCCGTCTGCCTCACCATGGAACGAGAACTGGCAAAGAAAGAGGATATTTCTCTGGAGCAGGCTGCAGACCGCTATCATGCCTATCTGAAAGAGAGGGAAGGTACGTGGGAGTGGCACGATTATGTCACCCACTGCCAGGACATGGGGATCGACTGGCAGTACTGCCAGGAAAGCAACTTCAATAAATTGTTACTGGTACCGGGGGCAGGCGAGATTCTGACCTATGCTCAATCCCGGGACTTCCA
>JBGUED010000145.1:0-6185 GCA_041821525.1 Candidatus Aminicenantaceae bacterium
GGTTCCCCTCAAGCGGCTTCGCCTGTACAGCATCTACGGCCGGGGAGAGCTGGTGGGCACAGTCAAGTACGTGTACATCTTCTCCCTCATCGCCTTGTTCGTCATCCTGATCGCCTGCATCAATTTCATGAACCTGTCCACGGCCCGCTCAGCGCAGCGTGCCAAGGAGATCGGGATGAGGAAGGTCGTGGGCGCGCAGCGGGGGGATCTCATCCGCCAGTTCTACGGCGAATCCCTGCTCTATACACTGTGTGCTCTCGGTCTTGCGGTTGTGTGGGTCATCTTGCTGCTGCCGGTCTTCAGGACCATCAGCGGGAAATCCATGTCCCTGGCAGCCCTGGGTACACGTCCTGTCCTTTTGGCCGGAGTGGCCCTCACGCTCTTGACGGCACTCTTGGCAGGCAGCTACCCTGCGCTCCTCTTATCATCCCTGAAACCCGCCCGAGTCCTGCGTCGTCTGGGGAAGACCGAGAGGAAATCCATCTTCCGCAGCACCCTGGTGGTCGTGCAGTTTTCATTGTCCATTTTCCTTATCATCGGGACCGTGGTGGTGTACTCACAGACACGATTCATGAAGGGCCGTGACCTCGGGTATGACCGAAGCCAGCTCCTGACGATCCCGCTCAGGGGAGATGTCGGTGGATCCTATCCGGCCCTTAAGAACAGGCTCCAGCAGGAGCCGTCCATCCTCAGTGTCACTGCCATGGGCCGCCGGCCCACCATGATCGGCGATTATGCGCGGGACGTCGGTTGGGCCGGCAAGGACCCGGACCAGGACGTGCGCGTGGTCTTTGCGGCCGTGGACTATGAGTTTATCGAAACCCTGGGCCTAGAGCTTGTGGAGGGGAGGACATTTTCGCGGGACTACTCCACCGATGCCAATGAAGCCTTCCTCATCAACGAGGAGGCCGCCAGGCTGATAGGCAGAGATTCGGTCGTGGGCACGCCCTTCACCATGTTCGGCCGCCAGGGGACGGTCATCGGCGTTTTGCAGAATTTTCATTTTCAGCCCCTGCACAGTGAGATCCAGCCCCTGGCTTTTCTGCTGGCGCCCAATCCCTACTGGCTGGGAAACATCGTTGTGCGTTTTTCACCGGAGAATATGGCCGCTACCCTCGCCTCGATCGAAAAGGTCTGGAAGGAGGTCTTGCCCACCTATCCGTTCGAGTATGTATTCGTGGACGAGGATTATTCCCAGTTCTATAGGAGAGAGGATCGTATGGGGCAGCTGCTGGGGAATTTTTCCTTCCTGGCTGTGTTTATCGCTTGCCTGGGGCTATTCGGCCTGGCATCCTTTGTGGTGGAGCAGAGGACCAAGGAGATCGGCATCAGAAAGGTCCTGGGCGCGTCTGTCTCGTCGATCATGATTGCCCTGTGCAGGGAATTCGTCAGCCTGGTGGTGTTTTCCTTGTTCATCGCCTGGCCTCTGGCCTATTTTGCAGCGCGCAGCTGGTTGGATGATTTTGCCTTCCGGATTCGGCTGGGGCCTGCCATATTTCTGCTGACAGGGTTGCTGACACTGTTCATCGCCCTGCTCACGGTGAGCTTTCAGGCGGTCCGGGCAGCCAGGGCCAATCCGGTCGATGCCCTTCAATATGAATGATAGGGACATGGGGAGCCGATATCGGAGAAGCACCGGGAAACGCGCAGTGTTCATCCAGCGTTTGCACCAGCAGGAGTTGGAAAAATAACGAAAGGAAGACATTATGAGACAGAAATTATGGATGGTTATTGCAGTATTGATCAGTGTATCTTGGTTTTCCTGTGGAGGCAAAACCGGGCCCGCTGAAGATTCCGCGGAAAGCCCCACTCCTGCAGAGCCGCGGGAAGTGACCTACAGCGAAGTGGTCAAAGACGGCATTACCCATGTGCACAACACGGGTCCTCGCTGGGGGAAGGCGTCCGAGATTCGCCTGGAATTGATCCGGGTATTGGGGGGAGGAGGAAATTCAGATCCGGAGCTGGCTTTCTACAAGCCGGCGGACATCGCACTCGATGCCCAGGGAAACCTCTATGTCCTGGATGCGGGCAACTTCCGCATCAAGAAGATCGGCCCGGATGGGACGTTCCTGGCGGCCTTCGGGCGCGAGGGGCAGGGGCCGGGGGAGTTCCAGTTTATGGACGGGATCGTCCTGGACGAGCAGGGCCGTATGTATGTGAGCGACAAGGCCACCAACACCGTGAAGATCCTGGCGCCCGACGGGAAGGAGATCGATGCCCTGCCGTCCGGCGGCCCGGCAGGAAAACTCGCCAGGCTTTCATCCGGCGACCTGGTCTCTCTGCGGACCCTGCGAAGCTCTCCAGCCCTCCTGCAGCGGTTCGATTCGAAAGGGAAGGGGACAGCCGAATTCGGGACCCGGGAAGCCCATGAGGATGCGGACCGATCCCGCTACTTCAACCGCGTGTTCTTCGCTTCCGATGCGAACGACTCAGTCTACATCGCCTATGGCACCCGCAACCGGATCGAGAAATACTCGTCCGCGGGGGAGCTGCTGCTTTCCACGGACCGGCCGCTCAACTTCCCGGAATCCGAAGAGATCACTTACCAGGAGCACCAGTTCGGCCCTCGTAAGATCCCGATACCCTTCCTCAATTTTGTCTCGGCCGACATCGCCGTGGATACACGGGCCCGCCTGTGGGTCTTGTCCTACGAGCGGCAGTTGAAGTTCGAAGAGATGGGCCTGACCATGCACTTCCGGGACGGTGACGGACGCTACGAGGGTGACGAGACTCTAAAAGACAGTGACGAGATCAAGATCGACGCCTTCGCCTTCCACATCTTCGATTCCCAGGGCCATTTTCTGGGGAAGATCCCGCTTACGCATCACGCCGGTGTGATGCGCATCTTCCAGGACCGCCTCTATCTCCTCGAGCCCAAGCACGCCATGTGTGTCTACGTCTATCGGATCATAGAGTGATGCCGTGCTTATTTGATCCGAGTGGAAGACCCACCCAACCACCCCATGCACTCGGATCAAATATACACGGCTATAGGCAACTTTAAGCCACCCCATGCGCTCGCATCAGATACACAGGGCGCATAGCTACTTACAGCCACTCCATGCGCTCGCATCAATTACGCACAGCTCATGGAGATGTATGGAGGAATAATCCTCACCGCATCTTTTTCCTGGTAAGTGAGAAGAGTATCGCAAGATTTATTGTAAATAGTGAGGGTTTTGCATAAGATAAAGCGGTGAGTCAGACCACCCCCATCCCTGCACGAATATATTCCCATAGCATCCCCTCCATCCCGTTCCGGTTTTGACTCACCAGATTCTAATAAGGCAGGTGTCGGCATGAATAAAAAGCCAGAAAAGATCCCTCGCCGGGAATTCCTCAAGAAATTTCCCCTGGCCGCTGCTGGAGTGGCGGCCTTTCCCACGATTATTCCGGCCAAGGTGCTGGGTAGGGCGGGAGCGCCCCCTCCCTCTGACAAGATCGTCATGGCCGGGATCGGCTTCGGCATGATGGGATATCCCAACATGGAGGCTTTGCTCAACAAGGACGAAGTCCAGTGGGTGGCGGTCTGCGACCTGGATGACAATCCCCTGCAAAAGGCCAAAGGCATCGTCGATGACCACTACGGGAACCGGGACTGCGCCACCTACCACGACTTCCGGGAACTCTGCCTGCGAAAAGATCTCGACGCGGTCTCCATCGCAGTGCCGGACCACTGGCACGCACTGGTGGCCATCACGTGTGTCCGGGCGGGCTTTGATGTCTACGGCGAGAAGCCCCTGACCCACAGCCTGGCGGAAGGCCGGGCCCTGTCCGATGCCGTGACCCGCTACGGCCGTGTGTGGCAGACCGGGAGCTGGCAGAGGTCGGTGGCCAATTTCCACCATGCCAGCGAGCTGGTGCGGAACGGCCGCATCGGCAAGGTCCTTGCCATCGAGGTCGGCCTGCCCCAAGGGCACCACGACTTTGCTGGGACCGGCGGCCAGGAGACCTTTGGGCCGCCGCCTGACCACCTGGACTACGACTTCTGGCTGGGGCCCGCACCCTATGTGCCCTACTGCCCGGCCCGGGTGCATATGAACTGGCGCTGGAACATGGACACGGGCGGCGGCCAGTTCATGGACTGGGTTGGCCATCACGTAGACATTGCCCACTGGGGAATGGGCTGGGACACCACCGGCCCTGTTGAGATCAAGGGCACCGGGGAGTGGACGCGGGCCGGGGTGTGGAACAGCCCCACCCGCTACTTTCTCAACGCCCGATACGCCGACGGGACACCCATGGCGATCGCCGGCGGTCACGATGAGATCTGGAGCGGGACCAAATGGATCGGTGAGCAGGGCTGGGTGTGGGTCGACCGGGGAAGCCAGGAGACAGACCCACCGTCGCTGTGGAACGAGTACATCGGACCCAATGAAAACCGGCTGTACAGGAGCCGGGATCACTACCAGAACTTCCTGGACTGCGTGAAGACGCGGGACCTGACCATAGCGCCCTGCGAGGTGGCCCACCGCTCTGCCAGCGTGGGGCATCTGGGCGTGATCGCTTTGAAGATGGGGCGGAAGGTCCGTTTCGAACCTGAGACCGAGACCATCATCGACGATTCCGAAGCTACCCGGCTGCTGGCTCGGGCCTACCGGAGCCCCTGGCAGTTGATCCCTTAGGAGCACACCATGTGGAACAGATACAACCCGCACACAAAAAAAACAGGGACGCTGCTGTTCATTTTGAGTGTGATGTCCCTCCTGGGTTTTTCCGTTCTGGCGGCCGCAGCCCCGATCGATCAGGACCAGAGTCTGGAGGCCATCCTGGAGAAGCTGGCACACCACCGCTATAACCAGGATAGCGACACGGTCCTGGAGCTCCAGGCATATATCCGGGTTCACCGTCAGACGCCTGAGGGGCGGACGCACTGCGAGAAACTGCTCCTGGAGCTGCTGCAGGGCGAGGCCACGGAAGACGGGAAATGGGAAGCCTGCCGTCAGCTCAGGTCACTGGGATCGGATGCCTCGGTCCCGGTCCTGAAAAAGATGCTCACACCGGAGGAGACGTCCGAGATGGCACGGTATGCTCTCGAGAAGATCCCGGGAACGGCGGCGGATCGGGCGATTTTGGGCGCCCTGGGGTCCTCGTCGGGGAAAATTCGGCTCGGGCTGATCTCATCGCTCGGGCACCGCAGCTCGAGGCAGGCGGTGGCAGGGCTGGCCCGCATTGCTGGGGAGCCCGACGAGGAAGCGGCAGTAGCGGCGGTCACAGCCCTGGGGAGGATCGCCACCCAAGATGCGGCCCTTTCCCTGGTTCCCTTCTTGAAACCGGGCAAAGGACAGCTCAGGATCTCAGCGGCCGCCTCGCTCCTGAAATGCGCCGAAGTCTTTCAGGCGGCTGGCGAAACCGACATGGCCTTCCAGTTCTACCGCCAACTGCTGGGATCGGATGTCTCATTATCGACATCCCGCGCTGCCCTGCAGGGGTGGATCTCTATTTCAGGAGACAAAGGCAGGGACCTGATTCTGGAGGTTTTGCAGAATCCGGATCCCGGGATGCATTCCGTGGCCATCGGAATGGTGCCCCGCGTGTTTGATGAAGCGGATATCCTGCCTCTTTGCGAACTCCTCCCGCGGCTTCCTGTGCAGAGCAGGGTTCAGCTGATCACGACCCTGTCCAGCTATCAGAACGATGTGGTGCTGATCACGGCGGCACAGACTCTGTCGAGCCCCGAACTCGATGTTCGCCTGGCCGCTCTGCGAGCCCTGGGAAAACAGGGCAATGCCTCTTCGGCCAGGCTGCTGGTCCGGCAGGCAGCGCGGAGCCGGGGTGTTGAGCAGGCGGCTGCCCGCACCGCGTTGTGGAACCTCCGGGGAGCTGCCGTGGATGGCGCCATCCTCGAGGCGTTGTCCCAGGAGAACGACCCCGCCTTGAGGAGAGAGCTTGTCCGTAGCCTGGGAGAGAGGCGCGTCATCGGGGGCAAGTCCCTGCTGGTTGACTGCATGCGGGATCCGGACCCGAGCCTCCGGCTCGATGCCATCCGCGCCCTGGGCCAAGTAGCCGAACCTCAGGACCTTCCCCTGCTGATCGACCAGCTGTTGGAGCTCGAAAACGAGACCGAGCAGAACGAGCTGGCCAATACGTTCGCGGCCACGGCCAGGAAGATCAACCGGCCCTACGCCCGCGCCGGCCTGGTGACCAACAGGCTGAGGGAGGCCCCGGCAGCAGAAGACCGTAAG
>JBGUED010000146.1:0-6182 GCA_041821525.1 Candidatus Aminicenantaceae bacterium
CGCGTCCATAGGTCTTGATAAGGCGGATCAGCTTACGGCGTCCAAGGGGATCCAGGCCGTTCAGGGGTTCGTCCAGGAACAGAATATCCGGCTCGTGGGCAATGGCCTGCCCAAACTTCAAGCGCTGCCGCATCCCCCGGCTGTAGGATCGCACCACACGGTCTTTATCTTCGAGAAGCCCCACGATCTCCAAAGCTTTTCCGGCTTTATCTTCGATCTCGGACTGCGAGAAATGGTGGAGGCGCAGCAGCCCGGTAAGGAACTGCCATCCCGTCATCTCCTCGAAAAAGGCATCCTGCTCCGGGCAGAATCCCACTCGGGAAAACAGCCGAAAATCCCGGCCGGGCGTCCGGCCGTCGACGGTCACGCCGCCGATGTTGGGCTTGAGTTGCCCGGTGATCAGCTTCATGAAAGTGGACTTGCCCGCTCCGTTGGGTCCCAGCAGGCCTGTGATGCCCGCCTCCACGGATATGGTCACATCGCTCAGGCCCAGCACATTGCCGTACCATTTGGACAGGTTGAGAGTTTCGATGATCGGGCTCATTTGACCACCTCAACGCCGCGGATCTTCTTGTTCAGGATAACGGCGGACAAGGCGCAGAAGGCGGCCAAGATGAGGAGCGACAGCACCCAGGGAATATCGTACGGCGGGTCCTGACCGAACAGCACGGCCCCGACCTGCTTGAGGTTGTTCTTGATGGACAGCAGTGAAAAATAGGGATTGTGGAAGAGGCCGTGAAAGATTCCGAAGAGGATGTCGCTGAAGACAAAAAGCCCGAAGATCAGTACAGCTACATAACGCCGGTTTTTGTTCAGGGAGGAGAGCAGGAGCGTGTAGAAGGTGAAGAACAGGATGAGGAAGGCGGAATACAGCACCACTGAAAACGGCAGCCAGGGATACTGGCGCAGGAAGTGGAAATTGCCGGCAAACAACAGCTTCATGATGACGAACACCAGCCCGGGGACTATCGTGATCAAGCCCAGGAAGAAGACGACCACCGAGGCCTTCCCCAGGAAGTAGTCCTGCTTGGAGATCGGTCGAGAAAAGTAGAGCTGGAGGGAATTGTATTTCAAGTCGTCTGCCATCAGCCCGGCCCCGCAGAAGACCAGCAGCAGGACGATCATGAACAGCAGCCAGTCACTGCTGAAATAGCGCATGAAAAAGAGGGGATTGACCTCGAGGAAGGATATGGCTTCCGTATCCGGCGCCAGGAAGGCGAAATCCTCCAGGCGTTCGGACACATAAATCATGGCCAGGGTGATCAGGGACGGCACCAGGGCTGAGAAGAACAGGAACTTGAAGAATTTCCTGCGAAAAGCCTGCCTGATGGCATAGCGGGAGATCGGTCCCCAGCGAAAGCGGGTGTCCTTGAACTCACCGTCCCAGTGCGCATAGCCCTTTTCCTTGATCGTCATCAATCCACTCCCACCACTCTGGCGAAGAGGTCTTCCAGCGAAGTCTGGCTTTTGACGAAATGCCGGATCTGGACCTGGTCCTTCGCAGCAATTCGAAAGATCTCCTGGGGGCTCATCTCGGGTGGCATGTAGAGCTTGATCAACCTATCTTCTGTCTCCTCCACACGGCAGCCGCGGGCCTCGAGGCGGCCGATAAATCCGGCTTTTTCCCCGTATAACTTGAGCTCGAACAGGCTGTAGTCGATCTCCCTGAGATCGCTGACCTTGCCCTCCGCGGCCATCTGCCCCTTGTTCAGGATCACGACATAGGAGCAGGTGGCCTCGATGTCGGACAGGATGTGAGAGGAGATCAGCACCTGAATGTCTTTCTTGGAGGAAATGTCCATGATAAGCTCAAGGATCTCTTCCCTCCCCTGGGGATCGAGGCCGCTGGTGGGTTCGTCCAGGAAGAGCAGCTTGGGATCGTGAACGATGGCCTGAGCCAGCTTGAGCCGCTGCTTCATGCCGCTGGAATAGGTTTCCAGCCGACGGTAGCGGCTCTCCTCCAGCCCCACATAATACAGCGCCTCATGGGCACGCTTCATGGCTTCCTGCTTGGGCATGCCTGAGAGCTCACCCAGGTAGGCGGTAAAGGCAACTGCGTCGATCCCGGGAATCAGGCAGTCGCCCTCAGGCATGTAGCCCACATAGCGCCGGATCAGGGACTGCTCGGTGCGGATATCATAGCCCAGCACGCGGCCCTCACCCTGCTGCGGGACCAGGAATCCCAGCAGGATCCGGATGAGAGTGCTCTTGCCTGCTCCGTTTGGCCCCAGCAGGCCGATCGCTCCCTGGGGAAGCTTCAGGTCCACGCCGGCCAAGGCCTGGATCCGGCCGTAGCTGAAATGCAGTTTCTTGACTTCGACACTCATGATCTATATCTAATTACGCATGTGTCCTGGAAAAGTTCCCTTCCCCCACTCGCCCGGGTGGCACATCAGGATGAGAGAGGCACGTGTGTCCCCTTACCTCGGACCAGCGCGTCATAGGTTTTCTCAATACGGTCCCAGTTTTCCTCGCGGTCCAGGGCCCAGAATCGGCCCAGGACCGTAACTACCCGGCCCACAGCAAAAGACCGGCACATGTCTGCCACCTTGGACACATACACAGCACCGCTTTCCGGTCTCTCTCCTCGCCGCCCGATAAGCGCATGGACAAAAACATCCTCCAGGCCCATATCCCGGGCCAGCCGGAGCAGGGCGAAGAGATGGCGGATGGTCCCGTGCGAGCTGTAATGGGAGACGATCCCCAGGAGATGAAGGGCTTTGCCGTCCTGCTTGGCGCCGTCCATGGCCCAGCGGAAGGCCGAATTCCGGGAAAAGCTCCCATCTGCGACGGCCTGATCGATGCGCACCCGATCCAGCAGAATCCGGCGGCCTGCCCCCAGGTGCAGGTGTCCGGATTCCGAGTTGCCCACAGTGTTGGGCGGCATCCCCACTGCCTCTCCCGATGCCTGCAGCCGTGCGCAGGGAAAGCCTGCCCAGACAGCATCAAAATGAGGGGTCCGGGCCTGCCGGATGAGGTTGCCGTGCTCCTCTTCCCGCAGTCCCCAGCCGTCCAGGATAAGCAGCAGGACCTTGTCTCTGGAAGAAAGATCGGGGCCTGCGTCTTCCACCAGGTTCTGTCCAGTCATCTCTTTGGGCACCTGAATGCCCATAAGCTCCAGCACAGTCGGCGCCACATCGCCGAGCTCGCCCTTGGTGTGAACGCGGATGGCATCCGGATTTTTCCGGGAGAAATCCAGGAGCACAAACGGGACCTCGCTGCGCGTGTGTCCGGTGTTTACCTGGCCGTCCGAGTACAGCCAGTCCTCCACGGTCCCATGGTCGGCGGTTATCACCAGGGTCACGCCCCGACTGCGGCAGGCCTCCACGATCCGGCCCACCTCCCCGTCCACGGCCTCCACAGCCCGCACCACGGCCTCCTGGTTCTCAACATGGCCAACCACGTCCACGTTGGCCAGGTTGGCCACCAGCAGGGAGCAGGAGGCGTCCTGCAGTTTGTCCAGGATGGCATCCGTCACTCCGCAGGCACTCATCTCCGGCCGGCTGGAATAGCAGTCGAGGCCCTCGGGGGAAGGGATCACGATCCGCTCTTCTCCGGGATACACGCCTTCGTTTTTCCCGTTCATGAAGTAGCTGACATGGACGGCCTTCTCCGACTCCGAGATCTTGCAGATCCGGCGGCCGGCTCCGATGACGACCTCAGTCAGGGTGTTGTGGACCCTTCCCTGGGGAGGGAAACCAACCTGGACAGCCAGGTCTTCGCTGTATTCGATCATGGTCACGAATTTCAGGATCGTATTCGGCTGGACCGGAAAATGGGGAAAGTCGGGACGGATGAGGCTCTCCGTGATCTGGATCTCCCGCTCGCCGCGTATATCGTAAAAGATCACGTAATCCCCGCCCTTGAGCCGTCCCAAGGGCGCTCCGCTTTCGTCGACGGCGACGATGGGCTCGAGCGCCTCATCTTCCTGTCCTTCCCGGTAGGCGCGGAGGACCGCCTGGGCCATGGGGTCCTGCATGTCGGTATCCGGTCGATCTTGATCGTTCATGACCCTCTCTCTCCACTAAAAAAATAAGGCTTTACTATAGAGAGGGCAGGGGGAAATGTCAATCACAGCGGAAAGCCAGCGCCCCGACTTGACGAAGCTCGTTCCGGGCCCTAACATGGGGGCAAGGCTCGGGCAAAAACACCCCACGAGCCGGACATTGGACAAAACGAGGAGGGACCATGAAACGTTTGTGCGTTCTGGCAGCCGTCGGATTTTTACTGATCGTTTCCCCCGCATTATCCGAGGAAAAATCGCCCTTGACCTTCAATGACTTCATCCGGATAAAACGGATCGCCGACCCTCAGGTTTCACCGAATGGAACCCTGGTGGCCTATGTGGTCACGGAGATGGACCTCGAACAAAACAGCAGCAACAGCGACATCTACGTCATCCCGCTTAAGGGAGGGGAAGCCCATAGGCTGACAACATCCCCCAAGTCCGACTCCCACCCGCGTTGGTCACCGGACGGCAAGACCCTGGCCTTCATCTCCAGCCGCGGCGGCACGCCGCAGGTCTGGCTCCTGAACCTCAGCGGCGGGGAAGCCCGGCAACTGACCCATGTGGCGGCTGGCGCCGCTGGTGTCGAATGGTCTCCCAACGGCACCCACCTGGCCTTCCTCTCCTCCCTGTTCCCGGATGCGCCCGACGCCGAAAGCAACGCCAAGCTGCTCAAGCAGCAGGCTGAAAATCCGGTCAAGGCTCAAATTTTCAACGAGCTGCTGTTCCGGCACTGGAACAGCTGGCGGGATGGACAGAGGAGCCATCTGTTCGTAATCCCGGTCGCTGGAGGCGAGGCGGTCGATGTCAGCCCGGGTGATTTCGACACTCCACCCATCTCGCTGGGCAGCGCGCAGGATTACGCCTTCTCGCCGGACGGAACCGAGATCGCCTTCGTGCGCAACATCGACCCGGAGCTCAGGAAGGGGCTGGGCACCAACAACGATGTTTTCACCAATTCTCTCGATGGGAAAAACCTGAAACAGATCACGGACAACCGGGCCAACGACAATGGGATCGCCTACTCACCCGACGGCCGCTTCCTGGCTTATCGGGCCATGGCGCGGCCCGGATTCGAGGCCGACCGCTACCAGCTCATGCTCTTCGACCGCAAGCTGGGAACCACCCGCAGCCTGACTCCCGACGCCGATTTCTCTGTGGGCGACATCTTCTGGGACCCGAAGGGCATCCAGATCTTCTTCACTTACCAGGACCGGGCCTGGAACGGGCTGGCAGTGACTGGATGGGAACCCGGCAGTGTCGTTAACCTAAGGAAATCTAACATGAAAGAGCGGATGATCGGCGAGCCCCGGCCGACCCCGGATGGCAGAGCGGTGGTCTTCATGGATCAGTCCATCAACTCCCCGCCCGAGGTCTTCGTTCTGGACTTGGATAGCTTGTCTGTGACTCAGCTGACCCACACCAACGATGCGCTCCTCGAGACACTCGAGATGCTGCCCCTGGAGGATTTTGTTTTTCAGGGTGCCCAGGACAAGAATGTCCACGGCCTACTGGTCAAGCCGCCCGCCTTCGATCCTTCCCGCAAATATCCCCTGGTGATGCTCATCCACGGAGGGCCGCAGGGGGCCTGGATGGATAACTTCCACTTCCGCTGGAACGCCCAGATGTTCGCCTCCCCCGGATACGTGGTGGCCATGATCAACTTTCACGGCAGCACTGGATACGGACAGGAATTCACGGATTCCATCAGCGGGGACTGGGGAGGGAAGCCCTATATAGACCTGGAAAAAGGCCTGGATTTTCTACTGGAGAATTATGCGTTCATCGATGCCGACCGCCTGTCCGCCGCGGGTGCGTCCTACGGCGGATACATGATCAACTGGATCGAGGGGCACAGCAGCCGCTACCGCTGCCTCATCTCGCATGCGGGCGTCTTTGACCTCCGGTCCATGCACGGAGCCACCGAGGAGCTGTGGTTCCCGGAGTGGGAGTTCCAGGGTACACCCTGGACCAGCCCGGAGCAGTACACGAAGTGGTCGCCCAGCGCATTCGTCCAGGACTTCAAGACTCCCTGCCTGGTCATCCATGGCCAGCTGGACTTCCGTGTACCTGTCACGCAGGGATTCCAGTTGTTCACCGCACTCCAGAGGCAGGATGTGCCGTCCAAGCTGCTGTACTTCCCGGATGAGGGGCATTTCATAGCCCGACCGCGCAA
>JBGUED010000147.1:0-6147 GCA_041821525.1 Candidatus Aminicenantaceae bacterium
GGGCCGCCTCTCTGGACATTGGCGATGACCAGGGGAGTTTCCTGCATGACCGCCAGGCCGAGGTTCTCCATCATCAGGGAGAAGCCGGGACCGGATGTGACGGTCATGACCTTTTTTCCACCCCAGGCGGCGCCGATGAGGGCCGCGATCGAGGCCAGTTCGTCCTCCATCTGGATGAACACGCCGCCCACCATGGGTATACGGGAAGCAAAGTGCTCGGCCGTCTCTGTGGAGGGCGTGATGGGATAACCGGCAAAAAAGCGGCAACCGGCGGCCAGTGCCCCTTCTGCGATGGCATAGTCGCCATCCATGAAGTGCGGGCCGGTCAATACGCCTTTAGGATCTGCTTTCGACATTTTCACCTTCTTCCTCCTCTTCTTCTTTGACCGTGACAAAGATGGCAAATTCAGGACAGATCGTCTCGCACAGCTGGCAGTAGCAGCATTCCTCCGGTTTTTTCACAAAAGGAGGGTGGTAACCCTTGACGTTGAATTCTTCGGACAACTCAAGGATATCCCGCGGACAATACTCGACGCAAAATGCGCATCCCTTACACCGGTCCTTATTGATATGAATTTCGCCGATGGTCGGTTTTAAATCTCCAAAGTAAGACATGGTTACCTCAGATGAATCCTTTTTCTTGCAGAATGGGTTTGGGGTCTATGTAATGCAGGTCAAGCCTCAGGCTCTCCTCGGGACAGCCCAGGGCAATGGCCAATAGCTGTGTGAAGTACATGACCGGCATGCTCTTGAACTCTGGGAATTTGGCCACCGTCTCTTTCTGGCGGTGATCCAGGTTGAAGGCGCAGAGCGGGCAGCTGACTACCACCATCTCAGCGCCCTGTTTCTGTGCCGAGGTGAGGATCTGGTTGGTGCGGTCGGCCACCACCTCGGGTTTATCGACTGTCTGATAAGCCCCGCAGCATTCCACCTTAAAGGGGAAGTCGATGGCGGTGGCGCCCAAGACCTCCATGAGTTCGTCCAGGATCACGGGGTTTTCCGCATCGTCAAACGCGATCTCCTCGGGGCGGACCAGATAGCAGCCGTAGTAGCTGGCTACCTTCAGGTCCTTGAGGGGTTTGCGCACCTTCTGGGCCAGGGTCTCGAACTTGATGTCGTTCTTGAGAATCTCGAGGAGGTGGAGGACCTCGACGTCTCCCTCGTACTTGATCTCCTCGCGGTACATGAAGTCGTTGATGATGTCCAGGTCTTCCTGATTGGCCTTGACCCGCTCGTTCGAGCGCTTGAGCGTGTTGAAGCACATCGCGCACAGCGTCATGAGCTTGTCGGAGCCCTGCTGCTTGGTGCGGATCAAGTTGCGGACAGGCGCGATATGGTGGATGAGGTCGTCGGTGGTCAAGGAGAAGACCGTACCGCAGCAGTTCCAGCGCTCGAGCTCCTGGACGGTGACATCCAGGGTTTTGAGGGCACAGAGGGCGGAATCCTCAAAGTTCTTGCCATGATTTTTTAAGGTACACCCGGGGAAATAACTTAGTTTCATTTGGAATTAATCCTCTTGGGTTTGGGATTATCGGTGAAGCAAGGAAGCATTTCTGCTCAGGAGGTGAATTTGCGAAAATTGCTGATCAGGGCGATCGGCGGGACATCACCTCGCTCCGATGGCTTCAGTTCTTCCACTTTGACGTGGTCTTTTCTCTGCCGCAGCAGGATCTGTCGGATCGCCTCAATGACTTCCGCGATATTGATGCCCTTGGGGCAGCGTACATTGCAGGTCATGCATGAGGCGCAGACCCAGATGGCCTTGGAAGCCAGCAGTTCCTCTTTGAGACCCAATTGGGCGAAGCGGATGATCTGGTTGGGGAGGATGTCCATTTCCTGGACCGCCGGACAGCCGGCAGAGCATTTGCCACACTGGTAGCACACCAGCAGGTTTTGGCCGGAGAGTTCCTCGACCTTGGTCACGAATGGGTCGCGTATTTTGCGACGCGAAAGATTAGTGCGCATGTGAAACTTCCCTTCAAATCAGAAGTCTCATAGCTATAATTATTACGCTATAAGTATTACGCTATAAACAAAAAAAGACTCTACAGTAAAGCACAATTGCCCCAGGGTGTCAAGGAAATGCGGGAAAATGCGGGAAAGTTTTGGAGCTCGTATCAGGTTCTGCGCAGGCCCCATAAAAGATAGAGCAGACAGAAGGAGTTAGCGAGCAGCAGGTACTGGGTCAGAGGGATCAGTCCTACGATTGGAATGAGCAGGGAGGAAGCGATAAGAGCGCCCAGGAACGAGCCCAGGAGATCCAGTCCATAGCCGATCCCGAAGTTCTCGCTCTGCTTGAGAAAGAGCCGGTTGGCCGTGACGAAAAGGTCGCCTCCCAGGTATCCAAGAAGAGTCAGGAATAGGAGGAAGAACGGGAGCGGGGGAGCGGCCTTCACGCCGAGCCGGAGCCCCAGCAGCAGGAGGCAGAACAGGGCCTGGAGCAGGACGATATGAGAGAACCGGGAGTCGGGACGACGTGTCCCACGCAGGGCTCCGATGGAGAGACCCAGCATGAAGGAGCTGAAGAGCAGTGCAAGGCTGTGATAGAGCGAGCCATGTGCGATCTGGAAGGCGAGAAGGGCGATCACCTCACACACGATGGTGGTCCAGCCCATAACGGCCAGGGGTGTGAGAAGGAACGCGGAGCGGTTTCCCTTGATACCCAGGACCAGGAGGAGAAGCCCGAAGGCCGCGAGCGGCACATCCAGCAGCCAGGACCGGTCCAGCTCGGCCAGGGTGGAGAAGAGGCGGGATTCCAGGCCCCGGAACTTGGTGGACCAGAGGACGGCAGAGTAGAAGTAGCTTATGGGGTGGAGGTCCTGATTGAGCCGGGCCGGGGCTGACTGCAGGGCGTCTGCCAGCTGCTGCCGGCGGAGGGGGTCCAGCCGAGCGGACAGCAGGGCCGGGTTGATGTACTGGTTTTCGATCCCCAGAGACGCGAGGCGGGAGGCCAGTGCCTCATGCTGGAGCGGGTCCAGAGTCTGGGCGGCCAGGAAGATGTTGGTGGTACCCGGGACGACCTCGACCTCGGCGAAGACGCTGCTCAAGGTGGCGTAGAGGCTGGCCAGGAAGCTGCCCAGCTCCGGGCTTATGTAATTTTCGGCTGAATTGACCCGGAAGGAGAACAGCCCGCCCGGGGTGAGATGCTGCTTCGCCAGCCGGAAGAATTCCTGGGTGTAGAAGCGGTTGAGCTGCGCGGTTGTGGGATCGGGCAGGTCCACGATGATGACGTCGTAGGCGGGAGCCCGGTTGAGAAAGGCGCGCCCGTCGGCATGCAGGATGCGCACGCGGGAGGCCTCCAGGGAGCGGGCCGCCGCCTCCGGAAGATAATGCCGGGAGAAGCGGATGATCTCGGGGTCGGGCTCCACATAGTCGATCCGGGCCACAGGGTATTTCAGGAGCTGGATCAGGTCTCCTCCCACGCCTCCTCCGATTAGCAGCACATCCTGTGCCTGCGGCCTCAGCAGGAGGGCAAAATGGACAGCCTCTTCGGCGGCCGCGGGATCAGGGAAGGAGTAGATCAGGGCACCGTTGCTGTAGAGGGAGACCTGCTCCGCGGCGCGGAGCATCTGCAGCTTGCCATAGAGTGAATCCCGGCTCTCGACCAGGTCATAGGGCTGCCAGTAGAGCCGCTGAGAGGGGAGATCGGTGACCCACAGGCCCACCATCATCGACAGGCTCAGGATCAGGATCAGCCACTGCCTGCGGAAATCCACACAGAAAAAGGCGGTGAGAGCAGCTCCTCCCCCCAACAGAGCAGCGGTCTGCCAGTTGGTCAGGCGGGGGATCAGGACGAAGTAGATGATGCCGCCCGCTGCGCTCGAACCCAGCGCTTCCCAGAGGTAGACATGCGACAGCTTCCCTGCAGAGGCCCGCGTATTGAACACGAAAAGACATCCCAGAGGAAGGCAGATGAAGCTAGTCAATACCAGGGCGAACAGGACGGCTGGGGCCAGCCCAGTGGTCTCTCCCGGCAGCAGTCCCAGAACAAAGCGGGAGAGGCGCAGTGTGACCAGACTGAGTGGAAAGGCCAGGATGGCGGCCGAAAAGACATATGCGAACCGCTGCTCTGTGAAGTGGATGCGAGCGGCCAGGATGCTTCCCAGCCCGGTCCAGAGCAGCCAGGCCGCCAGCAGTACTCCAAAAACCACTTCGTTCCCGTAGAAATGGGCGGCGAACTCCCGCATCAGCAGGACCTGACACGACAGCGCGAAAAAGCCCAACAGAAAAGCGGGCTGCTTTCTTACCCCTTTTTCCGAAAATCGCACGGTTTGTCCTTCAAAAATGTGTTCTCCCAGTATAAACCTATCCCCCGGGTATGGTAAAGCTGAGCGGGAGTAAGCCTAAGCCGTGAACTTACGCCCATATCCCGGGGACAGCGTGGCCGCAGTAGGCGCACTGCCCATCCTTGATGCGGAGGTCCCTGACCTCATAGCCCCACCGCCGGACCACAGGCTTGCTGCACCCGGGGCAGAAGGTGTTCTCGCTTTCGTGCCCCGGGACATTGCCGACATAGACGAAATCCAGGCCCTCCTCTCGAGCGATACCGTGCGCCTTTTCCAGGGTGGAGACCGGAGTGGGGGGCAGGTTCTTCATGAGGTAGTTGGGCTGGAACCGGCTGAAGTGCAGGGGGACGCCGGGGCCTATCTCCTCATGCACCCATCGGCACATGTCTCTGAGGGCGGATGAGCGGTCGTTCAGAGACGGGATGACGAGATAGACGATCTCCAGCCAGGCGCTGCTCCGGGCAACGGCCTGGATGGCGTCCAGAACGGGCTGCAGCTCACCCTTGACATACCGGGAGTAGAAATCCTGATCAAAAGCCTTGAGATCAATCTTGACGGCGTCCACGACTTCCAGCAGTTTCTGAAGGGGTTCCGGATTGGTGTGGCCTCCGGTAACCACTACATTCTTGATGCCCGCTGCCCGAGCCGCGACTGCGGTGTCGTACATGTATTCGTAGAACACAATGGGCTCGGAATAGGTGTATGCGATGACCGTGCAGCCGTTCCGGAGGGCAGCCTGGGTCACGGCCGCGGGGGGGAGATCGAAGTGCCGGATCTGTTCCGGCCGAACCTGGGAAATTTCCCAGTTCTGGCAGAACCGGCAGTTGACATTGCAGCCTGCCGTGGCGATGGAGAGGGCGCGGCTGGTTGGCAGGAAGTGAAAGAACGGCTTCTTCTCTATGGGATCGGCATGGGCGCTGCAGGCCTTCCCGTAAACCAGAGTATAATAGGTTCCGCCCTGGTTCTCCCGCACACCACAGTAGCCGCGCTCTCTGTCTCCCAGCCTGCAGTTACGGGGACACAGCCGGCACTCGATCTCGCGGTCGGGAAGCTTCTCGTAGAAACGGGCCTCGACACGGGAGAGGTTGGATCCGTCCTGGAACGAATCCAGGTCCAGGCACAGGGGAGCCAGGCCGGAGCCGGCCGCTAGACTTGCGCCTGTGCTGAGCTGGATGAACCGCCGTCTTTTCATAGGACCTCTTCAATGAGGACGATGTCCTCGCTGCGAGCACAACCAAGCTTCATCCGGGAGGCGGTGTGGATGTAGGACGGCTCACGCTCCTCTTCCGCCAGAGTGGGAAGCCCAGACCGCATCCTGAGCCTTTCGATCAGCTGCCAACCGGTAAAATCGGCCGCCACCGGGTCCGTGCTGAAGATCAGGGCACATACGGGCTCGGCCCAGGTGGCATGGTAGGCGGGGCCTCGATGAAACTGGACGAGCAGGGCATCGACCACGGTCAGGCGGTGTTTGCTCTTCACAGGCCCGCTCTCGAACACCTCCGCCACATAGGGGTCGCAGTGATCGTCATGGTATTTGTTGGGATTGTGGATGGCCCCGAAGTAGTTCTTCATGCCGGCCGTCACCCCGGCTAGTCCATGGTCTTTGAGGATAGCCAGGCTCACCGAGGCCGAGACCATGCGAGCCTGGATAACGGAGAACAGGCTGCCGATGCTGCGGTGGGAAACCAGTTGGCTCTCGTAGCCCACACCCTGCGTGTCGGTGCCTAAGGTCCTGGGGCCTCCTTTGCGGTTCATGCGCAGGGAGAAGCCGGCTTCGCGCAGTTCCCGGTTGGTGCGGTCCCAGACGATGATCTTTTCGTCGGGATGGCCTGCCCCAGTCAAACAGCGTGACAGGGCCGCC
>JBGUED010000148.1:0-6130 GCA_041821525.1 Candidatus Aminicenantaceae bacterium
GGAACTGCAGGACCGCCTCCGTGCACTCATGCAGGCGGATGCCAGCAACAACGGGATCGAAGCGCTCCCGCCGCTCGACTGATCCGAAAGGGAGGATCATGAGCACGGCTTCCGATGTCCACCGTCTGGACAGCCTCCCTATCCACATACCCGATCGAAAAATCCTGTTCCGTCTGGGATACAAGGGGCGGAACGCCCCGGTCAGCCAAACCGTCTCCGAGATGATCACGGAGCAGGAGAAGAGGCTGGGCTCGCTCCTGAGGCCCGAAGCCCTCTACCGAATCCTCGACTACGAAGAGACCAACCAGCATCCCGTGTTCAAGGGAGCGGCCAAGGTGGCGCTGTGCATCTGCACCATCGGAGAGGAGTTGGAAAGATCGAGCGCCGCACTGATCGAGGACAACGAGATGCTCAGAGGCTTCATCCTGGATTCCTTTGGCTCCGAGGCGGCCGAGGAGACAGCCATACAGGCAGACCGGATCATCGCTCAGGAAGCACGCGGCCTGGGGCTCTGGCCCAGCAAGAGATTCAGCCCCGGATACAGTATCTGGGACATCCGCGAGCAGTCCTATATGTTTGCCACACTCCCGGCCGCAGAGATCGGCGTCAGGCTTACAGACACCTTCATGATGGTCCCACGCAAATCCGTGTCGTTCCGGATCAATTTCTACCAGAACAGGGAACAAACCACTCGCAGGTTTGGCTGATCCGCTCAGAACTTCACCGGATCCGGGGCTGAGAGGGGCGGCAGACCGTTCTCTTCCAGGACTTCATTAAGCGCTGCGACCCCCTCGCCGAGTATGGCATTCAAGCGCACGACTTTGGCGTTGGCCATCCGTGTGAGCTCTTCCAGCTGAGCCAGGTCAGTCTCGGTGGGTGCGCCCGGGTATCCCGAGATGGATATGCCCAGGAAGGCCATGCGCATAGGGAGGTTTCCGCCGCGCAGGGATGCCTCGACATCCAGGCGGTAGCCGAAGGGTTTGGGAATGATATCCTCTTCTACTGGCTTGAATGCCGTTTCGAAACTTTGCAGGGCCGCCCGGACGGCTTCCGGCACATCCGCCTCGCCTGATACAGTTTTTCTTAGCTTGTCCACGCGGTTTCTGAGGCTCCTAGTGGCGGTGACAGCCAGGGCCAGTGCCCGCGCTAGCTGTTGGGCCTGGACCTGGCTTATTTCCTGGGCCGCGCGCGATGCCTCATCCAGCTGAAAACGGGGGTCGGGGTGGATGATCAGCTTCCTGGTCAGGGTCGTTTCTCCCCACGTTAGCCCCACCGTGTACTCTCCCGCCGACACTGTCGGTGGAGCCACCAGCATTATGCCGCCCGTTTTCAGCGGCTGGCCTTCCTCATCCCGGGGAATGTACTGGAGATTCCAGGTGAAGCGCTGCAGACCGGCCCTTTTTGGAACCGTTGTATCATAGACGGTCTTATCGTCCCTGTCCTTGATCTCGAGTCTGGGCCTCTCATCCGGCTTCTCACGGAAGTAGGCCGCGATGGTCGGGCCGTAGGCCGGATTTTTGGCTGTGAATACGCGCCGGCTGAAGGTCTCCTGTGAGTTCCCCAAATAATATTTCATGAAAGGCTGTATATCAAAGAGGTGCATCTCCGCTTTCGCTATCTCCGGACGAAACTGCTGGAGCACCGATATGTCGTCCAGGATCCAGACCCCCCGGCCGTGTGTTCCTATGATTAGGTCATTTTCCCGAGGATGGATCGCGATGTCGCGGACCGCCACCGTGGGCAGGTTATTCCGGAAAGAGAACCAGTGCCCTCCGCCCTCAAGAGAAGCGAATACCGAGAACTCGGTTCCCACAAAGAGCAGGTCTGGATTTTTTGTATCCTCGCGTATGACGTGGACCCAGCCAAAGGGCAGGTTGCCGGTGATATTCACCCAGCTCTGCCCGTAGTCTCGGGTCACAAACACATAGGGTTTGTAGTCATCGGAGCGGTGGCCGTCGAATGCCGCGTACGCAGTCCCGGCCTCGAAGCGGGAGGCCTCGATCCGGGAACACCATGTATGGGCGGGGAGCCCGGGGATGTTTCCCACGACATTGGCCCAGGTGCGTCCGCTATCCCTCGTGAGCTGAACGTTTCCGTCATCCGTACCGCACCAGATCACCTCAGGGACAATGGGCGACTCGGCGATCGTGATGATGGTGCAGTGCATCTCGGCTCCCGTGTTGTCGGGAGTAATGGGACCTCCTGAGCCCTGGAGCTTACTCGGGTCATCGGTCGTAAGGTCCGGGCTGATCCGGTCCCAGGATTGTCCCATGTCCGTGCTCTTGAACAGGAAATTGCCGCCGGTGTAAACAGTCTTGGGATCGTGGGGGGAGATGTGGATGGGTGAGTTCCAGTTGAAGCGGAAGGGCGGTTCGTCCATGGAAGACAGGGGTTTGATCGCCTTGCTGAGCCGCAGGCGGAGATCGAATCGGTATAGGCCGTTCATCTGGGAATTGGCATAGACGATGTTGGGATCCGAGGGATCGGGCTGGCAGTAAAATCCGTCGCCCCCGCCCACGGTGTACCAGTCCCGGTTGGTGATGCCCACCACATCCAGGGTGGCGCTGGGCCCTCCCCACACTCCGTTGTCCTGGAGACCGCAGTAGACATGATAAGGGCTCCGCATGTCATAGCCGATCTGATAGACCTGGGCCAGGGCCATGTGCTCGATGCCGTACCAGTTCTTGCCTCCGTCATAGGAGATATCTATGCCTCCGTCGTTGCCGTCGATCAGGTGGAGCGGGTTGTGCGGATCGATCCAGAGATCGTGATGATCGGGATGCGTACCCGTAGAGATCAATTTGAACTTCTTGCCTCCGTCACGCGACACATAGGAACCTCCGGAAAAGACATATACCACGTCTTCGTCCGTGGGATCGACCCGGATCTGGCTGTAGTAGAACGGCCGGAAGTTGATCTGCGTAAAGGTTTTGTTGTCACACGTCCGGGTCCAGGTCTCGCCTTTGTCCGAAGAGCGCCAGATCCCACCGTCCTGGTGTTCGATCAGGCTGTAGACCACGTCGGGATTGCTGCGCGCTACCGACACTCCGATACGCCCCATGGTTCCCTCGGGTAAATCCCGGATCAGTCGCTTCCAGGAGTCTCCCCCGTCGTTGGACTTGTACAGCCCACTCCCAGGCCCGCCGCTGTAGAAATAGTACGGGAATCGCTGATGGTCCCAGGCTGCTGCGTACAGAGTCTTACCGTCTGCCGGATCGATGGCCAGGTCGGCGATCCCGGTACTGGGATTGACATACAGGACCTTGGACCAGGTCTGTCCTCCATCGGTCGTTTTGTACACGCCTCTCTCCTCATTCGGGCCCCAGAGGTGGCCCTGAGCAGCTACAAATACCGTGTCGGAATCCTTGGGATGAATAAGGATACGGCTGATGTGCCGTGTGGACGTCAGCCCCATGTGCTCCCAGGTCCTGCCTCCATCCCCGGACTTGTAGATCCCGTCGCCGATGGTGACGCTGTTTCGGGCCGTGGCCTCACCGGTGCCCACCCAGACGATCTCGGGATTAGCCTGACAGACCGCGATGTCGCCGACCGAGACCGTACTCTCCTTCTCAAAGACCGGTTTCCAGGTGATGCCGTTGTTCACGGACTTCCACACTCCGCTGGGTCCAATAGCCGCGTAGATGATCCAGGGAGTATCTTCCACAACCTCGATATCCACGGTACGACCTCCCATGTTGGCCGGTCCAATGCTCCTCCATTGGAACTTTGCAAACAAGTCTTCGTACTGCGGCCTTTCCTGGGCCGACAATATCCGCGGTGTGGCGGATATCCCCCAAAGGAATGAAAGGATCCAAAGATAGGTAAAATGTCTTTTCATCGTTCGTTCTCCTCATAGCACAAGCACTCCCTTTAATAATACAGACCCGGCTCAAATGCAAATTCAAAGATGGAGCCTGGACAATACAGTCGTCATTGGGGATGGAATCGACGGATTGAGTTTATGCAGATTTTATGTTAATCAATAATCAGTATTATTTGAAACCATATTTCAGGAGGGATTAAATGAAATCTGAAGTCATCGACAAACTGGCAGCACTGGTCACCGCAGCCTTTGGTCTGGTTGCCGCACTGGCATGGAACGGCGCTATCAAGGCCATCTTCCTCAAGGTTTTTGGCGATGCCGAAGGTATCGGCCCCATGCTGGTCTATGCCGTGGTCGTGACCCTGATCGCTGTACTCGCCACCATCTGGGTGGGCAAGGCGGCGCAGAAGGCCAAGACCGAGCTGTCTGGAGACTAGTAGCCGACCGGGTGGCTCCCTAGCCCAGGCCGGAGAAATTCCTGTCCAGCCCCAGGAAAAGGATCAGAAAAGCACTGGTGTCGTAGAGACCGTGGATCAGGATGGGCGTCCAGAGACAGCGGCCGTCCAGGAAATAGGCAGCGCAGTACACCACACCTGCGATCGCTGAGAGGATAACTCCGGTCCACCCCTGATAGATGTGGCCCAGACCGAATATCAGGGAGCTGAGAGTCACGGCTCCCCACCACCGGCTCGTTCCCACTGAAGAAAACAACTGAGATGTGCGGTTCAGTAGATAGCCGCGGAACACCATCTCCTCACCGAAGGCCGCTACGGTCCATACGATCAGCAGTCCGAAAAGAAGAGCGAGGGGATCTCCTCGTAAAGCCTCGAACCGGCTGATATCAAGCGGTACGCCTGTAACATGCTTGGTGATAACGGGTTTCAGCATCCGTATGAGGGCATGCAGGAGGATCACTCCGGCAAGTGTCAGGGTCAGGGTTCTTTTCCAGCTGGCTGGCCTGTGCAGCCCGAATATACCCCAACCCTCTCTCCTGCTCCTGAGAAGAGCACGGATCACAAACCAGGCTGCGACAATGCTTACCAGGCCCAGTCCGGTGTTATGTGTGAGGATTCCCGCCCCGTAGACGAGCGCGGCCGGCCCGAACACCCAAATCATCTCCAGAATGATCCGGCGGCGCGGCATGGGCTGGGCGGATATGGTCATGAGATCCTAAGTCTCCTGCTCAGCATCCATATTATGTGTATGGATAAAAAATAACAATGCTTGGCAGGCCAAAACATTTTCAGTATCATGGGGCCGTATCCTGATCCGCACCCTTTCACAGGAGGCAGACGTTGAAACGACGCGAATTCGTCAAAACCCTGGGCACGGGCGCTGCCGCAGCGGCTGTCCCCGGACTTTTTTCTCTATGCCGTGGGCCGGAGCGCCGGCCCAACATCATCTATATCCTGGCAGATGACCTGGGATACAACGAGCTCGGCTGCTATGGACAGAAAAAGATCAGAACCCCGAGCCTGGACCGGATGGCTTCGGAAGGGATGCGCTTCACTCAGCACTATGCAGGCAGCCCTGTGTGCGCGCCGTCACGCTGCACACTGCTGACGGGCAAGCATACAGGACACGCTTACATCCGCGACAACGATGAGATGCCTGAGAGGGGGGATGTGTGGAACGATCCATCCATCGAGGGACAGCGGCCCCTCCCGGACGGCACGCACACGATCGGGACCGCCCTCAAGTCATCGGGCTATGTGACCGGCGCCATAGGGAAATGGGGATTGGGAGGACCCGAAGACTCCGGCCATCCCAACCGACAGGGATTTGACCACTGGTATGGATACCTGTGCCAGCGGGAGGCCCACAACTATTACCCCCCTCACCTCTGGCGCAACGAAAGCAAACACGAGCTGGGAGGCAATCCCCGCTTCAAGGCCCACCAACGCCTTCCCGAGGATGCCGATCCTCATGATCCGGCGGCCTACGCCCGCTATTCCGGCAGGGACTACTCCCCTGACCTCATGCTCTCCGAAGCCCTGGAATTCATACGTACGCACCAGACAATCCCCTTCTTTCTCTACATCGCTCACACCGTCCCCCACCTCGCACTTCAGGTCCCCGAGGATTCTCTGGAAGAATATGCAGGCAGTTTCCCGGAAGAGCCCTACCTCGGCGACCGCGGTTACCTCCCCCACCCCACCCCGCGCGCCGCCTACGCCGCCATGATCACGCGCATGGACCGCGACATCGGCCGGATCCTTGCCCTGCTGCAGGAACTGGGACTGGAAAAGGATACGCTCGTCCTGTTTTCCAGTGACAACGGCCCCACCTATACCGGGGGCGCCGACA
>JBGUED010000149.1:0-6126 GCA_041821525.1 Candidatus Aminicenantaceae bacterium
GGCAAGGTCTCGGATGAACACTCACGGGCCGCGGCGGAGCTGTTGCTACTAGCACAAGATGTGCTTTTTGGGCCCGATGGTCCGTTATGGTACAGAGGTTATGCGCATTATCCTGAAGTGATCATACGTGAGGACATAAAGAACGTGCTTAAGACGTTGGATGCCCTACATATCGTGCTCGCCCACACTCCCTCGCCTTACGGAAGGATCAACTCACGCAATGAATCAAAAATTCTTCGGATAGATGTGGCGATGGTGTACGACCCACAGATTTGGGGATTCCTCGTCTACGCGGGAGGAGAGTTCAAAACACTTGGTTTTCGAAATCCATCGCAATATATTCGGCCTAACATAGAGCCCGAGGGTGGAGAAGGTTACTCCGGCATAATGGAGCAGCTTCCCCCAAGACAGCTCGAGGATTATCTGCGCAAGGCTAAAATTATAGACGTGTCTGGAAAATTCGAGGAAGAGCGAATAAATGTGATCTTTTATAAAACAGAATACAATGATCAAAGAGAGATAGTCGTATTCAACGCTGTAGATGAAAAACGCGACAAGCGGAATCCCCAGAAACGCCTAAGAAGCTACAAACACCAGATCGCCGCATACCGGATCAGCCAAATCCTGGAATACAACATTGTCCATCCTTCGATAATCCGAAAAATCGATGGCCGGGAGGGATGTTTCGTATTATACCCCGGGACTGCGGTTGACAAGACCTCGTTTGATACTGAAGAGCAGCTGTTGAAGGCACTGGAAGGAATGGAGCAGGAACTGTCCGATGCGAGGGCCTTTAAAGCCCTGCTCGACATCGAAGGCCAGGACGATAGAGCAAAAATGCTGCTTGGTAGGGAAAGACGCATCTTAATGGCAAACTTAACCCAGGGATTTTCCGAATCGCCGGAGATCCAAGAAAGATACCTCCAGCAGGATTCTGACATCTTGATCGAGCTTCCGCTTAGCCCGTTCCTGGAGCTAAAGCTCAGGGAGCTCAATAAAAAAGAGCTGCGCAAGAAGCTGAAAGGCCTTATCTCCAACAAGCAGATCGATGCCTTGCTGGAACGGCGCGACCGGCTTCTGGAGTTCAGCACGTCCCTTAAACAGCGCTGAGTTGCAGCGCAACTACTCCTACTCGCGTCCCTCCATTGACAATTCCCTCTGTGTAAATTAGTCTGAGGAAACGATTCGGAGGAAGGCATGCGGCGCGGTCTTTTACATGGAATTCTCACATCTAGTTTACTGATATTTTCCTTACTTTTCCTGAGTTGTAGTAGGGAGAAGGGGAGAGGTGACTCCCCGATCACCATTGTGACTCTGGGCGACTCGATCACCAAGGGAGTGCGACAGGATGTAAGCGCAGAACACATATTTTCTTCCATACTCGAGGATCTGCTGCTCGAGGTGGGATTGAACGTTGAGGTCATCAATCAAGGCGTTTCGGGAGAAAAGACCGATGTTGCTTTGTCCCGAATTGAGCAGGACGTCCTGAGCTTTGAACCGGATTATGTCGTCATCATGTACGGCACCAATGATGCGTTTATCGATGAGGGAGAGACGGAACCTCGGCTCCCTCTGGAAGCATACCAACATAACCTGGTCGAGCTGGTGAAGAGATGCCGGGAATCCGGGGCTGTCCCGCTCTTCATGACCTCGATTCCCATGGGAGAGAGGAGTCGGGCCGGTTCCTTTGATCCCTATGTGTCCCAGGGCGTTAATTTCCTCTTGGAAGCCTATGCCGAGGCCTGCCGTGATGTGGCCCGGGCGGAAGATGTGCCGCTGTGTGATCTCTATGCGGAGTGGTCGGCGTATGCCGGAAGCGGAATGAGCATCGACCGCTGGATGACCGATGGGATGCATCCCAATCCAGAAGGGAACGGGCTGATCGCCAAGAGCCTGTTCTCTTTTCTAACAGAAGAGATAGGGCATTCTGCTGAGCCCGGAAGCATAAAGCCACCTGCCTACTCGATACCGACCCTGGACCTGGCCGATCAGAAACATCGGCAGGTTGTGGTGGATCGCGAAAAGGACCAGTATCTGGGGCACCCCACGACAGTACTCCTGGAAGACCAGAAAACCATGATCGCCGTCTATCCCAAGGGGCATGGCAGGGGAGCGGTAGTGATGAAGCGGAGTGGGGATGCCGGACTCACGTGGAGCGAGCGCCTGCCCACACCAGATAACTGGGCCACAAGCCAGGAGGTCCCCACTATCCACCGAGTCATCGATCCTCAGGGAGTGAAACGCTTGATCATGTTTTCGGGGCTGTATCCCATCCGCATGGCCGTGTCCGAAGATGATGGCCTGAGCTGGACGCCGCTGAGTCCCATTGGTGACTTCGGAGGAATCGTGGCCATGGGCTGCGTGGAACGACTGAAGAATGGCGATTACCTGGCAATGTTCCACGACGACGGCCGCTTCATCCGAAACGCGGGCAAAACCACAGGAGTTTTCACGCTCTACAAGATCCTATCCCGGGATGGGGGCCTCTCCTGGTCGGGGCTTGAGGAGATCATCAAGGGAAGCCGCGTGCATCTGTGCGAACCTGGGATACTCCGTTCTCCGGATGGGAATCAACTCGCGGTACTGCTCAGGGAAAACAGCCGGACGAGAAATTCCTGGGTCATATTCTCCAATGATGAAGGGCTGACCTGGACAGAGCCGCGCGAGCTGCCCGCATCGCTTACCGGTGACCGGCACACGGGCCGGTATGCACAGGACGGAAGGCTATTCATCTCTTTTCGCGATCGCACGCATCTTTCGCCGACGTGGGGAGACTGGGTGGCCTGGGTCGGGACCTACGAGGACATTGTGGAAGGGTGTGAGGGACAGTACCGCGTGCGCCTTATGGACAACACCCGCAGTGCAGACTGCGCATACCCCGGAGTTGAGATGCTCCCGGATGGAACGATAATAACCACAACCTATGGGCATTGGGATGAGGGTGAACAACCATATGTTGTAAGCGTTCGATTGAGGCTTGCAGAGCTAGACAGCATGGCCGCTGAAGGCGATGTGATGGCTATAGAGCGACGTTTGCCCTAGAAAACATACAGGGGGCGGGTTTTGTTCTTGTCCGGCCCTCAGGTCTCTTTAAAACTGTTGGGATGATCCTGACCGTGTCAATACGGCAGATAAGGAGAGATAGGATGCGATTAGACAAAACTTGGTTCGGGAATTTTGTACGCCTTACACTGCTGTGCGTAGGGCTGTGCTCTGCACTGCTTGGGATCCAGGCTCAAAAGGCCAATGATTGGGAGAATCCCCAGATTATAGGGAGCAACAAGGAAGCTCCGCATGCCACCATGATGGTGTATCCGGACAAGGCTTCGGTGATCGAAGGAGAGAGAAAACGTTCCCCATTTTATCACAGCCTCAACGGCCAATGGCGCTTCAACTGGGTTGAGAAACCTGTTCAGCGCCCGGAAGATTTTTTCCGCTCAGATTTCGACGACAGCCAGTGGGACCACATCGAGGTTCCTTCCAACTGGCAGCTGCAGGGATATGGCATCCCCATCTACCTCAACCATCCCTATCCCTTCAAAAAAGATCCTCCTTTTATCCAGCACAACTACAATCCGGTGGGATCCTACCGGACATCCTTCCTCGTGCCTGAGAAGTGGGAGGGGAGGCAGGTATTCCTGCATTTTGCAGGAGTGGAATCGGCCTTCTATGTCTGGATCAACGGGAACAAGGTCGGCTACAGCCAGGGAAGCCGCCTACCGGCAGAGTTCGACATCACTCACTACCTCGGTCCTGGGACCAATCAGCTGGCAGTCGAGGTCTACCGCTGGTCTGACGGCTCTTACCTGGAGTGCCAGGATTTCTGGCGCCTGAGCGGGATCTTCCGCGACGTGTTTCTGTTCTCAACGCCTCGTGTCCATATCCGGGATTTCGAGGTCCGGACCGACCTGGACGATGCCTATCGGGATGCTGGCGTCAGTCTGGACATAGAGATCGTGAACTTCGACCCCGAGGCGGCCCAGGGTGTGAGCTTGGAAGCGGTCCTGGTCGGTACCGAAGCCGAACGTGAGGTTCTCGTAGAAAAATCGCCGTTACCTTCTTTCCAGGATGCGTACTCCCAATTGTTCCAGTTCCAGGTGAAGAATCCCCGGAAGTGGACAGCTGAGACGCCAGACCTCTACACGCTCGTCCTGGCACTCAAGGACAGCAGCGGCAGGATCCTGGAGTACACGGGATGCAAGGTCGGATTCCGAGAGGTGGAGATGCGCGGCGGCCAGGTCCTGGTGAATGGCCAGCCGGTCCTGTTCAAAGGAGTAAACAGGCACGAGCATGACCCAGTGACCGGTCACTATATGACGCGCGATTCCATGGTCCGCGACATCGAGCTCATGAAGCGCTTCAACATAAACGCCGTGCGTACCTGCCATTATCCGGACGATCCCCTCTGGTATGAACTGTGCGACGAGTACGGCATATATCTTGTCGACGAGGCCAACATCGAGTCCCACGGCATGGGGTATCGCCCGGAATTGACACTGGGGAACAATCCCAATTGGAAAAAGGCCCATCTCGACCGCATAGAACGCATGGTGGAACGCGACAAGAACCACCCCTCCGTCGTCATCTGGTCCATGGGTAATGAGGCCGGAGACGGGGTCAATTTTGTGGCATGCTCAGACTGGATCCACCAGAGGGATCCCTATCGTCCGGTGCACTACGAAAGGGCGCTCCTGCGCGATCACGTCGACATCTACAGTCCCATGTACATGCGGATCCAGGGGCTCAAGCGCTATGTGAGCAAGGCCCAGAAAAGGCCGCTCATCCTCTGCGAATACGCCCACGCCATGGGAAACAGTGTCGGCAACCTGCAGGACTACTGGGATGTGATCGAGGCGGAACCCCAGCTGCAGGGCGGATTCATATGGGATTGGGTAGATCAGGCCATTTTTACCAAGACTTCCGATGGCCGCCCTTTCTATGGCTACGGCGGTGATTTCGGAGATGTTTTCAACGATGGAAATTTCCTGTGCAACGGGCTGATACAGCCAAACCGGAGTCCCAATCCACATCTTTGGGAGGTCAAAAAAGTATATCAAAACATCAAGGTCAGCCCGGTGGATGCTGCTGAAGGGAAATTCCTAGTAGAAAACAAACACTTCTTTGTTAACAGTAGTGTTTTCAACTACTTATGGGAATTGCACGCCGATGGTGAATTAATACAAGCAGGCGATCCGATGTCTCTGGATCTTCCTCCAGGAAAGAGTATAGAGATCTCGGTTCCATTCCAAATTACAGAAAATAAAGCAATTGCGGAATATATACTGATCGTGAAATTCTTGCTGAAAAAAGACGAGGCTTGGGCCGAAAAGGGACATGTCGTGGCATGGGATCAGTTTGAATTGCATGGTCCCAAATCAAATCCAATCCCCATGGATTCGGCAGCTCTGCCAAAGGTTGAATTTAGCGAGACCGACAAGCAATTCATTATCGCAGGCGAGGGATTCGAGGCCAGAATAGGGAAGGAGAGCGGAGCACTGGAAAATTATACGTTAAACGGCCAGAAACTGCTTACATCGCCCCTTGTTCCGAACTTCTGGAGGGCACCGACCGATAATGATAATGGCAACCGCATGCCCGCCCGTCAGGCCGTCTGGCGTATGGCAGGGGCTCAGCGGGTAGTAAAGGACATAAAAGCCCAGAAAAGAGGGGAGTATGCGATCGAAATCAAGGCATCCTATGTCTTGCCGGCAGGCATGTCCGGCCAAACCATATCTTATACGTTGTATGGGAACGGGGATGTGGTGGTTAGGAATGAGTTCGAGGCAGCGATGGACCTTCCTAACTTGCCGCGGTTTGGAATGCAGATGGCAGTGCCAATCGACTACCAGAATTTTACTTGGTATGGCCGCGGTCCTCAGGAATCCTACTGGGATCGCAAGACGGGAGCACCTGTCGGTGTCTACGGCGGGACCGTGTGGGAGCAGGTCCACCCCTATGTCCGGCCCCAGGAAACCGGAAACAAGACCGATGTGCGCTGGCTCGCGCTCACAAACAACGATGGAGTGGGTCTGATGGCAGTCGGCGTACCGCGGCTGAGCGCCAGTGCCCGGCCGCTTCTCAACGATGACCTCGATTTCCAGTCGAAGACGGAGGTAGTGGAGGAGG
>JBGUED010000150.1:0-6123 GCA_041821525.1 Candidatus Aminicenantaceae bacterium
GGTGTACGGGTCGCCGCCGAACGACATCATCACGCGGCCGTCGTTCCCGCAGACCTCCAGCACGCCGCGGTCCACAAGGACCTGCAGCGAGATCGCGCCGCCGGTCGCCTCCCCGGCCTGGGGGACGTTCACTGTTGTGGGAGGGTATCTAACCGCAGATATGGAATTCAGAGACGAGCTGGAGCTGCACGATCCGGACCGGTTCCCATTTAATGGAAAGGTCCATGTGGAATGGGACGGTGTGGAAAACCTGAAGCTGTGGTCGGAGGATCTCGACTCCAGCTTCGCGCGAATGGAATTGGAGGGGACCGTTAAGGTGGACCAGGAGATGGACATGACCATCCGCGGCGTCGTGAAGGATGCTGCCCAGGCCCGACATTTCACCGAGTTGATCCTGGATAAGAAATTCGATTTCCCCGAGATCCGGGGAGCGGGGGAGGCAGAGCTCAGGATCTTTGGGGATATCCTGACTCCCCAGGTCAATGCGGATTTTTCCGTGCGGGATGCCTGGTTCGGCCAGTTTTTTGCCGAGTTTGTCAAGGGAGAGGCCGAGGTCATCCGCGAGAAATTCTTCGGCCGTTTCGAGGTGAATGATCCCCTGTTTACCGGCCGCATCGGGCTCTATACCGATGTTGACGAGGTGAGGACCGAGATCTGGGTGGACAGAGGCGAGATTCAGACCATCCTTAAAGCTATGGACATCCAACTACCCCTCGGCGGGATGGGCTCCGGCCATTTTTCCCTCCAGGAAAAAAACAAGGTCCTGGCGTATGAGGGCGATTTTACCGGAGAGAGCATCGATCTGGCCGGGCAGAAGCTGTCCCAAGTCCGGGGAACCATCGAGGGAGATGCGGATTCAGTGCGTTTTCCTGAGCTGGCGTTCGAGGCCTATGGAGGGAGCATTCAGGGGAATCTCGCCTTCCGGCCCTTGGAAATGGGCTTCGCTGTAGATATGAAAGGAGAAAATTTTGACCTGTCCACCTTCTATCCCTCTCTGCAGGGCAGGGGCGCCCTCCAGCTGAAAGGGGAGGGGACTTTCGGCCGGGAGGTCATCTCAGGAACCCTGACCGTGGAAGAACTGCTGCTCATCCCGTTCCAGCCCACGCGGACAGAGGCGGACGTCACCCTGGACTATCGGGACGATGTTCTGAAGCTGGAGCTCAAGGGAGGATTTTTCCCAGGAGAAAACGAGTACACCGTGGCCATGGAATTCGGGCTGAATGAGGATGTGCTGACCGGTGATATCAAGGGATGGTTCACCAACATGAACCTCCTTCTTCCCTGGCCAGGAGCTGAAGCGAGGATCGACTATCAGCTCGGGCTGCGGGGATCGCGGCTTTCCCCTGAAGTCAGCGGGGGCATCGACGTCCAGGGAACCGTGCTCCCATTTCCACGTTTTGCCCATGCCTTCCGGGATTTTTCCGGTCTGGTCTTCGTCAGCAACGGCGACCTGTCCGTTCGCAACCTCCAGGGGACGTTCGGAGGCGGGGAAGTCACCGGTTCCGGCTCTCTACACCTGGGAAAGACCGGCATCGATGGGATCGATGTCCGGGCTGAGGGCAGTGACATGGTGCTGTCCCTCATGGAACGGACGGCCGCCCGCACCGACGGCAACATCCGTCTGTTCAAAGATCCCGACCGGTTCGTGCTGGAAGGAGATTTTCAGGTGCATCGTGTGAGCTGGAGGCGGGAAGTAACGGAAAAATTCGCGTTCGCAACCTCTGCCTACGAGCAGACAAGGCCGAGAGACGAATTCTTTGACGACTTGACGCTGAACATCCGGCTGCGGGCCGTGGACGATGCCTGGATGGACAACACTCTGGGCCGGCTGCGTACCCGCTTCGACCTGACCATTTCCGGGAACATCTACAACTCTGTCCTGTTCGGTGACATTGAGGTCATCGACGGCAGCGTGGAGCTCCAGGACCGCACCTTCGATGTGGTCCACGGCCGCATCAGTTTCTTCAATCCGGCCCTTATCGAGCCCTACATCAACTTCCAGGTGGAGACCTTTATCAAGGACTACCGCGTGACCATCAAGGCGGAGGGACTGGCCAACCGTGACCTGAGCGGCCTGGACCTCGACTTTACGTCCTCTCCCCCCCTGCCCCCCGAGGACGTCCTGACCCTGATTTCCCTGGGAGAATCTTTTCAGCGCACGTATCATTATGACCAATCCCGGAGTCAGGGGACGGCCTCCCTCATGACCTTCACCCTGTCAGAAGAGGCGAAGAAGAGCGCGGAGAGTTTATTAAGCATCGACCAGTTCCGCTTGGATCCCTACATCCTGGGCTCGTCTTCCGGGGTCGCGGCCCGGATCACGATAGGGAAGCGGCTGGGCCGGAACTTCTTTATCCAGTATGCCACTAATCTGGCCACGGAACGCAAGGACATCGTGCGCATGGAGTTCGAGCTCTCCAGAGACCTGTCGATCGTCGGGATCCGGGATGAGAACGGACGACTGAGCGTGGATCTGAAGATACACAAGCGGTTTCGATAGATGAACATGCCAAAGACCGGTCTGCTCCTGATCTTGCTGCTGGTCTGTGCCCTGGCCGCCGGGGCGGAGAATGACCTTAACAATGCTCTGATCGGATCGGTGTCCGTGATGATCAATGATCTTCCAGCGGGAGAAAGCATCGAAAAACTGATAGCGGTCCAACCCGGTGAATTTTTCTCGCTCAAAAAGATCAACTTCAGCATTAAGCAGATCTACAAGACCGGCCTGTTTTCGGACGTCCGGGTGGTCAGGGAGGGAGAGGAGCGAATCCGGCTCACTTTCCGGCTGACCAGCCGGCCCTTTTCCCGTGGATTTACTATCACGGGCATGGACTCGGCACCTCGTTCTCGGCTTGCGAACAAGGTCTACAGTGTGAGGACCGGGGAACCTTACACAGAGGAGAGGCTGCTGCGATCTGTCGAGGAACTGAGGGAGGCCTTGAGCGATGAGGGGATGTTTGAGGCGGATATCCATGCCTATGCGGAAAAGGTCGAAGGCAGCACCCAGGTCGATGTTTTTTTTGACATCCGGTCCGCTAAAACATACTCGGTGAGCCGCATCCTGTTCTCCGGAATGCTGCTCTTCACCAGGGATCAACTCCTCCGCAAGATGAGAACCAAGGAGGGAGGGGCGTATGCCCCTTCGGCCCTTCATGAGGACGTGCTCCGTCTGGAGGAGTTCTATCTTTCGGAAGACTACCGCAGGGCGGAAGTCAGGGTATTGGAGCCGGATTTTGATGAGGAAAATGGCCGTGTCGCGCTGACGGTGGAGGTCACCCCCAACGAAAGGATCGTAGTTCATATTGACGGTGCCAGTGTCCCGGTCGACCTGATCAAACCCATCTGGGAAGCCCAGATATTTGAGGAATGGGGCCTGGATGAAGGCGAGGCCAAGATCATCGGCTACTTGAGGGACAGGGGCCATATATTTGCTACCGTGTTTTCCTCCATAGAGAGGAGAGAGAATGAGATCCACGTCATACACAAGGTGGCGCCCGGGCGGAAGGTGAGTGTCCAGGATATTGAATTCCGGGGGTTGGAGCATTTCACAGAAGACCAGCTCAAACGAGAGCTCCTCATCTCCGGTAACATTCCCCTCCTGAGCAAGATACCCGGATCACGTCTGTTTCAGCTTTCTGGGGAGATGGAGTTTCTGTATAAGACACGGGGTTTTCCTGAGACCGACGTGCAGCTCCAGTTCGAGTGGCAGGGGGAAAAGAAGGTCAAACCGATCTATATCGTCTCCGAGGGTCGGCAGGAGACTGTGGCGCAAGTCACGTTCGAAGGCGCTTCCTTGTTCCCACCTGCAGACCTCCAGTCCCGCATCGGCAGCTCGCAGGGGGGGGCGTACTACCAGCCCAGCGTCCAGCAGGATATCGAAAAACTGTTGATCTTCTACCGCAATCAGGGCGTGCGTGGCACGGAGATCGTGGCCGCGGCGGAGAGGGTGGAGGAAGACCGATTTGCCGTGAACTTTCAGGTCAGGGAAGGGGAGCGGGTCATCATCCAGGAGATCGTTATATCCGGTCATGATATAACCCGCTTGGGAGTGATCACTCGGGAGTTGCAGGTCCGGGAAGGGGAACTGGCCCGATACGATGCCATCCGGGAGACCAAGCGCAGGCTCGAGGGGCTGGGCGTCTTTTCCGAGGTCAGAATCGAGGAAATCCAACTGTCGCCAGATACCATGAACCTGTTCATCCAGGTGAGCGAGGGAGACAGGCATCATGTATCAGCAGGATTGGGTTTGGAGACTGCCGGTGCGCCTCATTCCGCTGATGTCTGGAACTATGATGTCCGGCTCCGGGGCACAGGCGAGATCATCCGGCAGAACCTGTTCGGAAGGGCCGCGACCCTCAGCCTGGTGGGACAGCTCAGCATACGGGAGCAGCGCGTCGTGGCCACCTGGCAGCAGCCCTATTTCTTTGGGATTCCGATCAACACCTTCCTCAACGCCTGGTGGGAGCAGGAGCAGCGCACGAGCTTCAGATACGAAAGGATCGGAGTCAGCCTCTCCGGGATCCGGACCTTCAAGGGGCAGGAGTACTGGACCCTCGTGCCAACCCTGAAGTTCGCCCGCACTACCATCCTCGAGCTGGAGATAGAGGAAGACGAGATCGACCGGCAGTTTTTGCCTTACTCGACGACCTCGATCGGGGGCAGTGTCCTGCGTGACCGCAGGGATGATCCCTTCAATCCGTTGAAGGGATACTTTTTTTCCACCGCCCTGGAATGGGCATATCCCCTTTTCAACACGGAATCAAATTTTCTCAAACTCTTCAGCAAATACCAGCGGTATTTTCCTGTGGGCAATCGGATCCAGTTCGCCTTCACCTCTCGTCTCGGCCTGGGCAGCGGACACATGCCGATCCCGGAGCGCTTTTTTGCAGGAGGCAGCAACTCCTTCCGCGGAACCCGGTATGACGAGCTGGGGCCCAAGGACCCGGTTTTCGGGAATCCGGTTGGAGGCAAGGCCCTGTTCCTGCTGAATTTCGAGCTGGTTCTCCCAATCTTTTCTCAACTCGAGAACCTGGGTGCCGTGTTTTTCTATGATACCGGGAATGTCTGGACCAGTCCCTCCCAGATCTCCCTGAATGATATGGAGCATGCGCTGGGCTTGGGCCTGCGCTACCGGACCCCGCTCGGCCCTGTCCGCTTCGAATTTGGATGGAATCTTGATGCGGCGCCGGGCGAGAGCAAAACGCTGGTCTTCATCACTATCGGGAATATGTTCTAAAATGTGGAAACGACATGCAAGAAGCTCCGGGAGGCTCATCCGAGTGTGGGTTTGTGTCTTTGCCATCCACCTGCTTATGGCATCTGTCGGGTCCCAGGAAGTGGCGGTGGATGGGATCGTGGCCGTCATCAACGAGGAAGTGATCACCCTGACCGATTTCAGGATCGTTCATGAGTTCGGGATCCACCGGCTCGATCAGGAAAATGAACCGGCATTGTCTTCCCGCGGAATCCTCGACGGTTTGATCGAACAGAAGCTGATCATCCAGATCACCAACGCCGACATCAATGTGCCTGTTGTCGAACTGGAGCGCCTCTATCAACAGCTTTCCGATTCCCTGGGTACAGAACTTTTCCAGCAGAAAATGGCGGAGTTCGACCTGACGCGTGAGGAACTCAATGTTTACCTGAGGGAGATGAGCGCCTCCCGCCTGATGTTGGCCCAGCGGTTCCAGCGGACTGTATCGGTGACGCTGAGGGAGATCGAGGAGTATTACGAGCAGACCTATGTCCCTGAACAGAGGGACAAGGGCCAGGAGCCCCAGCCCATGGTAGAGATCCTGGACATGCTCGAAACCAAGGTCAAATCCGAGGAAACACACTTCCTGAGCGAGGAATGGGTGCGGAACCTCATGAAGGAGGCGGACATCAGTGTGTTTGCTGAACACTATCCGCAGTATTTTGATAAAATCCAGAAGAAAGGACCTGAAAACGGATGGCAAAACTAGCCTACTTGTTCCCGGGCCAGGCTTCCCAAAAAGTCGGGATGGGCCTGGCATTCCACGAGGAATCCTCTTTCGCTCGGGAGACCTTTGCCCGAGCCGATGAGATCCTGGGATATGCGATCTCGACCTTGTGTTTCGAAGGTCCCGAGGACGAACTCAAGCT
>JBGUED010000151.1:0-6100 GCA_041821525.1 Candidatus Aminicenantaceae bacterium
CCCGGAAAAGCGGGATCCAGGTGGCGGACATGTACCCGGAGGGGATCATGGAGCGCCGTATCCGGAAAGCGGACAAGCAGGGCCTCCAGGTCGCCATCCATGCCATCGGGGACAAGGCCAACCGCATCATCCTGGATATCTTCGAAAGGGTAGTCCAGGAGAACGGAGAGCGGGACCGGCGCTGGCGTGTCGAGCACGCCCAACATCTGCATCCGGAGGATATCGCCCGCTTCGGTCGACTGGGGATCTTGGCCTCGGTTCAGCCCTATCATGCCATCGACGACGGCCGCTGGGCCGAGGCCATGATCGGCCCCCGGCGTGCCCGCACTACCTATGCCTTCCGTTCGCTTCTCGATGGCGGGGCCAGCCTGGTCTGCGGATCGGATTGGACCGTCGCTCCCCTCGATCCACTGGCCGGGATATACGCGGCCGTCACCCGCCGTACGCTGGATGGGGAGCATCCCCAGGGATGGATCCCGCAGGAGAAAATCTCCCTCGAGGAAGCAATCAAGGGATACACCCTCAGCGGCGCCAACTCCGAGTTTGCGGAGTCCAGCAAAGGGTCTATCACCCGGGGCAAGCTGGCCGACCTGGTTGTGATTGATCGGAATCTGTTTGAGATCCCGGCGGAGGATATCAACCAGGCGAGTGTGAGAATGACGGTCTCCGGCGGGCATATCGTGTACCGGAGGTAAGGGGCGGGAACGGAATGATCTTTCTGCACGGCGCAGCCTTTCTGGTGGCTTTCGTCATCCTGTTCAAGTGTGCCGACCTGTTCGTGGACGGGGCCTCCCGCATCGCCACCATCCTCAACATCCCTAAACTCGTGATCGGGATCGTGCTCGTGGGCCTGGCCACCACGGCTCCCGAATTTGCCGTGTCTGTGGTCGCGGCGCTTCGGGGACTGCCCGAGATCGCCCTGGGCAATGCCATCGGCTCGGTCATAGTCGATGACGGGGTCGCCCTGGCGCTGGCGGCCATCCTGGCCCCAACTGTGATCTTCATCAACTGCCGCATGCTGAGGATCATCGGTGCGTTCCTTCTGAGCATTGATTTCCTGGCCTATTTCCTGGCCCGGGATGGCGTGCTCAGTCGCTGGGAAGGCCTCATCCTGCTCTCCCTGCTGGGGGTGTATTTTGTTTTGCTGTTCAAAGTTCGAAGCTTCCGCACACCCGGGCTGTCAGATGGGAGTGAGGCACCAAACTCCTCCGGCCCCCGGCTGTCCCAAGCCGCACGGCGGGATCTCAAAGCCCCAGTGATCAAGATCCTGATCGGCCTGGCCGGAGTTATCCTCACGGCAGAGATCATCGTGCGGGCCGCGGAATACGTCGCTCGCTATTTCGCCATCCCCGAGATCATCATCGGATCGACCATCGTGGCTGTCGGGACATCCCTGCCTGAGGTCAGCACCTGCATCACGGCTGCCTTGCGGCAGGAGGGGGAGCTGGCCGTTGGCAATATCCTGGGTGCCGACGTACTCAATATCCTGTGGATCATAGGAGTGGCCTCCCTGACAAATCCCATCATCGTGGACCTCGAGATTATCAACTTCAAATTCCCTTATATGATCCTGATGGTCACTGTGATGCTGGTGCTGATGCGGATCGGCTGCCGCCTCAACCGTTACAAGGGTTTTATCCTGTTGGGTTTTTATTTGCTCTACCTCTTTCTTACCTTCCACCTCTTCCTGTAGCTGAGAGCATTTGCGGGCCGATCTCACCACATCGTCTTCGTCGCGGCCCAATCGACGTAGTACACTACGCCTCATGAGCCACTTCCTTGCCGCTGCAGTAATCTCAACCCGCAAATAGCCCATGTCTAAAGGAATTTTAAGGCCGTAATCAAGGCGCGAATTGTTGTTTTGTTAGCGTACTCCGGCGTCCCCTAAAAAATTTTTGACTTAGCCCAACAATTTGGTATGATGACTCCTTATCCAGGAGGCTCGGAGGGAATTCGGGCCAGGGAGGACACCATGAATATCGGTGTGATCAACGAGAGCGGAAAAATAGAGAATCGAGCCAGCCTTTCTCCCAGCGGCGTTTCTTTTATGGTGGAGAAGGGGCATGAGGTCTATCTTCAAGCCGGATCGGGATTGCGCTCCGGGTACTCCAACGAAGATTTCATCGACCTCGGCGCCCAGGTGGTGTTCACCAAAGAGGAGGTCTTCGGACGCTCAGACATCGTGCTGAATATCTCCCCGCTGAACGAAGGGGAGGTGGAGCTGGTCAGGGAAGACCAGATCCTGTTCGGATTCCACCACCTGGCTGTCGCACGCAAAAACCTGCTGGAAAGCCTCCTGGGGAAGAACGTCACCATGATAGGCTATGAGATCATACAGGATGAGGATAACAGCCTCCCGTTTCTTGAGAGCCTGAGTGAGATCGCCGGCCAGATGTGCCATGTGATCGCCGGTCACCATCTGCAGGCGGACCAGGGCGGCCGCGGCCTGCTTATCGGCAGTGTCGTGAGTGTACCTCCCTCCACGGCAGTGATCGTGGGCAGCACCATCCTGGCGCGCAGCGCGGTCCGAGCCATGCTGGGAGCAGGCGCTCACACCATCGCTCTGGGACGTCATATGGACAAGTTGCGGGAGATCGAGGATCTGACCGGAGGCCGGGCGGTCACGCTCATGGCCAGCCACTACAACCTGGCACGCATGACACAGGTTGCGGACATCCTGATCGGTGCCGTGCTGCAGCCGGGAGAGCGCGCCCCGATCCTGATCACGCGGGAGATGGTAAGGTCCATGAAAAAAGGATCGATTCTTATCGACCTCGCCATCGATCAGGGCGGATGCGCGGAAACCAGCCGCCCGACAACCCTGGAACAGCCCACGTATGTTGAGGAAGGGGTTACCCACTACTGCGTCCCCAACATCACATCGACCGTGAGCCGCACAGCCACCAAGGTCCTCTCCAACCTGGTCGTTCCATACCTGCTCCAGATCGGAGAACTGGGACTCCAGGGAGCCCTGGATACCAATCCCTCTTTTGCAAGGGGGGTATACATGCATAAAAAGGACATTGTTAAACAAAGAGTAGCGGAGCGTTTCGGCTTTCCGCGGAAGGACCTGGTTCCCTGATGGTCCGATCTTGACACGCAAAGGAAGGATAATGGACAGCATGTTCGACGAATTCAGCACTGAGCAAAAAGAGCTCATTCATATTCTTCATCAGGTGCAGTCCGATTTCGGTTACATCCCCCCCGAAACCATAGGCCGGATCGCCCGGCATCTGAAGATCTCAGAGAGTGATATCTACGGAGTACTGACGTTCTACAAAGCGTTCAGCCTCGAGCCGCGGGGAAAGCACATCGTCACCATCTGCATGGGGACGGCCTGCCATGTGCGCGGCGCGCCCCGGATCCTGGATGAATTCAGCCGTCAGTTGAAGGTCGAGCCGGGAGAGACCTCGGAAGACAAGCAGTTCACATTGGAGACCGTCAATTGTGTCGGAGCCTGTGCCCTGGGCCCCATCGCCATCGTCGATGGGGAGTATCACGGCCAGCTCAAGACCAGCAAGATAGAGAAGATCATCGAGCCAGTCAGCAAAAACGACGATACCGCAAAGGAATAGTGCTGAATAATGGAAAAAATCAACGTCACTCAACTTGAGGAGATCAGGTCAAAACTCGTGGAGGCGCGCGAGGGGGAGAAGACCTGCATCACAGTCTGCGGGGGCACGGGCTGTCATGCCTACGGATGCCTGAAGGTCGCGGATGCGTTCAAGGAGGAGATTCGCTCTCGCAGCCTGCAGGATGAGGTAACCCTCCGCCTTACCGGTTGTCATGGATTCTGCGAACGGGGACCGATCGTCGTGATCCAGCCCGAGGGCATATTTTACCAGCGGATCCAACTGGAAGACATCCCGGAGGTCATCTCCGAGACCATCCTGCAGAAGAAGATCATCCCGCGCCTCCTCTATGTCGAGCCGCGGACACAGAAAGAGATCGTGCTCGAGCAGGAGGTGCCTTTCTACAAGAAACAGAAGCGCATCATCTTCGAGAACAATGGATTCCTGGATCCCACAGATCTCGAGAACTACATCGCCCTGGACGGCTACAGGGCCTTGTCCAAGGCCCTGTTCGAGATGACGTCCGAGGAAGTCATCGAGGAGATTATTACTTCCGGATTGAGAGGCCGGGGCGGCGGCGGATTCCCCACAGGCAAGAAATGGGAGGTCTGCAGGCATGTCCGGTCCGATACCAAGTATCTCATTTGCAACGCCGACGAAGGAGACCCCGGGGCTTATATGGACCGCAGCCTGCTGGAAGGGAATCCTCACAGCATCATCGAGGGCATGATCATCGGAGCGTACGCCATCGGGGCCAGCGAGGGATATATCTACGTCCGGATGGAATACCCGCTGGCGGTCAAAAACGTCACAGGTGCCATCCAACAGGCCCGGGAAGTCGGTCTGCTGGGTAAATCCATCCTCGGATCGGAGTTTAATTTCGACATCCATGTCTTCAAAGGGGCCGGCGCATTCGTGTCGGGTGAAGAGACATCGCTGATGGCCTCCATCGAGGGCCGCCGGGCCTTTCCGCGGCAGCGCCCGCCCTTCCCCGCTGAGTCGGGACTCTGGGGAAAACCCACCAACATCAACAATGTGGAGACCTGGGCCAATGTGCCCCCGATCATAAACCGGGGGGCCACCTGGTATGCCGGGATCGGGACCAAGGACAGTAAGGGAACCAAGATCTTCTCTCTGGTGGGGAAGATCAACAACACGGGCCTGGTGGAAGTCCCTATGGGGATCACGCTCAAGGAGATCATCTTCCAGATCGGGGGCGGCATCAAGGACGGCAAGAAATTCAAGGCCGTTCAGACCGGGGGGCCCTCAGGAGGGTGTATCCCGGCGGACATGCTCGACCTCCCCATCGACTTCGACACCCTGACCAAGGCAGGATCCATCATGGGTTCGGGTGGGATGATCGTCATGGACGAGGACACCTGCATGGTGGACATTGCCCGGTATTTCCTGCAGTTCACGCAGGAGGAATCCTGTGGCAAATGCGTCCCCTGCCGCGTGGGAACCCGTGAGATGGTGAACATCCTCACCCGCATCACCAAAGGCGAGGGGCAGGAGGGAGATATCGAGCGCCTGGAAGCCCTGGCTAAGACGATCCAGGAAGGCTCGCTGTGCGGACTGGGCCATACCGCACCCAATCCGGTCCTCACCACCATCCGTTATTTCCGTAAGGAGTATGAGGATCACATCCAGAAAAAGTCCTGCGCGGCCCGGGCCTGCAAGGAGTTGACCGGGTATTACATCGAGCCTGAGAAGTGTGTGGGCTGCCTCCTCTGTAAGAAGAACTGTCCCGTGGATGCCATCGAAGGCGAACGCAAGCAGGTGCATGTCATCGATCAGAAGCTCTGCATCAAGTGTGGGGCCTGTTTCGATGTGTGCCCTCCCAAAGTCAGTGCGGTTGCCAAACTGACAGGTCATAAGCGAGATCGATTACTCAAGCCCAAACACAAAGCAAGCACGAAAAGAGTGTCCCAATGAAGATAATCATCGACGGAAAAACAATCGAGATCGAAGGGAAAAGGACCGTGTTGGAGGCGGCACGGGAGAACGGTATCCATATTCCGTCTCTCTGTGACCATCCTCGCCTGATCCCGTTCTCTGGCTGTCGACTCTGCCTGGTCCAGGTGAAGGGCAGCCGGAGGTTCCTTCCCGCCTGCAGCACCGATTGCGGCGAGGGCCTGGAGGTCAAAACCCGCACGCCTCAGCTTGTCCGGCTGCGCAAGCAGATCCTGGAACTGATCTTGAGCGAGCACCCCAATGCCTGCCTCATCTGCACCGAGAAAGTACACTGCGATGACCTCAAATCCACCATTCGCAAGGTGGGCGAGGTCACAGGCTGTGTGTTGTGCCCCAACAACGGACGCTGCCAGCTTCAGGACATCGTGGCCGAGATCGGCTTGGAGAGTGTGGGGCATCCTTCTGTGTATCGCGAGCTTGAGGTGCGGCGCAGCGATCCATTTTTCGACCGGAATTACAACCTATGCATACTCTGTGGGCGCTGTGTGCGCATCTGTCGTGAGGTGCGGGGGCTTTCTACGCTGACATTCATCAAGAGGGGTCCCAACACTGTG
>JBGUED010000152.1:0-6091 GCA_041821525.1 Candidatus Aminicenantaceae bacterium
GCCTCAAGCGTGATTTCGGCTGTGACATCACTTTCTGGGGAGGCGGCTGCGACACTCGGGATGTCCTCCCCCATGGCACCCCGGAAGAAGTCGGGCGCCATGTCGCTGAGAAGGTGCGGGTCCTGCGGCCGGGCGGCGGATTCGTGTTCCAGCAAGTCCACAACATCCTGGCCGATGTCCCGCCTGTCAACATCGCGGCCATGTTCGAGGCTGTGCACGAGGCTTGAGGCCGTCCGTGAAACCATGACATCCTGGGACCTGGCTGTCATCGCTGTCTACTTCATCCTGGTCGTGGGGCTGGGATTCTGGTACAGGCGGCGGGCCTCAGAAAATCTGGATGCTTATTTCCTGGGCGGCCGCCGCCTTCCCTGGCTCGCCCTGGCCATGTCCGGTTCCGTATCCAACTTCGACATCACGGGGACCATGTGGATTGTGTCTATCCTCTATGTCCTGGGGATGCGATCCATGTGGCACCACTGGATGTGGGGCTTTCTGATGGGGGCCTTTTTCCTGGCCTACATGGGAAAATGGGTGAGGCGCTCCCGCGTGCTCACGGCCGCGGAATGGATGAAAACCCGCTTCGGAGACGAGCGGCCCGGGCGTCTGGCCCGCACTGTTTACGCTCTGATGGCAATCCTGACGCAAGCCAGCTTTCTGGGGTATGCCTTCCAGGGTATCGGAAAGTTCGCCTCTGTGTATATCCCACTGGAAAAGCTGGGGGCACACACATCGATTCCCTGGTTGAAGACCCTATTGTTGGAGTACGAGCCCCAAGTCCTGGCTGCGACCGTCATAAGCCTGACAACACTCTATGTCGTTCTGGGGGGGCTGTTTTCCGTGGTGATCACGGATGTGATCCAGACTGTAATCCTCACATTCTCGAGCCTCCTTATTGCATTTATGGCGTGGTCCCGCATGGATGCCGCGGCCTTGAAGCGACTTCCCGAGGGCTTTATGTCGCTCAAAGTGCCTTGGCGTATCCCGGAGCTGGCCGGCACCGAGAACGAGATCTTCACTTGTTTCGGGGCCCTGGTCCTGGTCTGGGTCGCAAAGGGCCTGCTGCTCAATGCCGGCGGCCCGGCCCAGATGTATGATTTCCAGCGCTTCCTGGCCACCCGCTCGGACCGGGACGCGGCCAAGGTGGGGGCGGCCTGGAGCGTCTTCCTGGTCGTGCGCTGGGCCATGGCCATGGGCATTGTGCTGCTGGCGCTCACAGGTGCTGTTGGAGTTGCTGATTCGGAGCAGGTCATGCCGGTGGTCCTGAGGGATATGCTTCCCGCAGGCATCCGGGGGCTGGTGATCGCAGGGCTCCTGGCCGCCTTCATGTCGACCTTCAGCTCCACGGTCAACAGCGGGGCCTCGTTCATCGTACGGGACATATGGCAGGCCTATATCCGGCCCGGGGCCTCGGACCGCGAGGCCCTGCGTTTCAGCTACCTGGCGACTCTTATCCTGGTCCTGTTGGGGATCGGGATCGGATTTCAAGGCCGGTCGATTGCCGACATCTGGAACTGGATGATGATGGCCCTGGGGGCCGGTGTCATCGTGCCCAATGTGCTGCGTTGGTACTGGTGGCGCATGAACGGCTGGGGCTATGCCTGGGGGACGCTTGGGGGCCTGCTGCTCTCACTGTTGGCCCTGTTCTTCAAAGAGACTCCGGACTATTATGTTTTCCCTCTGATCGTGACGGCCTCGACCCTTGCCTGCATCGTGGGTTCTCTGGCGACAGCACCGGTCTCTCGACAGATCCTGACCGCTTTCTACTTGACGGTCCGTCCCTTTGGCCTATGGAACACAGTTAGGCAAGAACTTACTGCCGAAGAGCTTCCCGACCGAAAGGGATCGGAAGGGATAGGACGATCCTTGCTGAACACGGGCCTCGGCATGCTGGCCATCCTCGCGTTCTACCTTTCCCCCATGTTCCTGGTAGGCCACGTCTATCTCAAGGCGTCCCTTTGGGCAGGGGCCGGGATCCTGGCCGTGTTCCTGCTGCGCTTCACCTGGTATCGCCACCTCCCTGCCGGGCAGGATTCCTGAAGGCTTGACCCGGAATATCATCTGGGATATAAGCAGCTCAGGGGAACCATGGACGAAACACTGAAATCCGACAAAGAGCTGGGCTACACGGCCCAGGAACTCCTGCAAACCCTGGTCGACAACCAAGCTTCAGACCTGCACCTCAGCGCGGGCGCCCCTCCCCTCCTCCGTAAGGATCGACGGCTCGTCCCCATCCCGGGAAAACCCTTGACCCCACGCCAGACCAAGGCTCTGGCCTTCAGCCTCATGACCGACGACCAGCAGAAACGTTTTGAGAAGCACAAGGAGGTGGACTTCTCCTTCACTGCCCTGGGGCTGGCCCGCTTCCGGACCAATGTCTTCATCCAGCGCGGCAGCACCTCCTGTGCGATCCGGCTCATCTCCCAGGCGATCATGACATTCCAAGAGCTGGGCCTCCCCCCGGTGGTCGAACACCTCATCAACAAACCCAACGGCCTGATCCTGGTCACGGGGCCGACAGGCTGCGGCAAGAGCACGACCCTGGCCACGCTCCTGGACCGGATCAACCAGACGCGTGAAGGGCACATCATCACCATCGAGGACCCTATCGAATTCCTGCATCAACGGAACAAATGCGTCATCAGTCAGCGGGAGGTGCACCAGGACACCGACTCCTTCGCCTCTGCGCTGCGGGTTTCCCTGCGGCAGGACCCGGATGTGGTCATGATCGGTGAGATGAGGGACCTGGAGACCATCCAGACCGCTCTGACCGTGGCCGAGACCGGCCACCTCACCCTGACAACACTGCACACCAACTCGGCGGCCCGGACCATTAATCGTATCATCGACGTGTTTCCCGCGGAGCAGAAATCTGTCATCCGTGTACAGTTCTCGCTTGTGATCGAGGGCGTCATCAGTCAGATCCTGGTCCCGCGAAAAAAAGGGGGGATGGTCCTGGCATGCGAGGTGATGGTGGCGACACCGGCTGTCCGGGCGCTGATTCGAGAAAACAAGGTCTATCAGCTGCCCGGTATCATGGAGATCAGCCGCCAATTCGGCATGCAGAGCCTCAACGACTCCCTGGCCGAGCTGGTGAACGAAGGGAAGGTCACGCAGGAGGACGCCCTCCTGCGCAGTCCGGACCCGGAACAGCTGCTCAAAATCTTGAAGTGATCTCTCCATATCCGGAAGGACTGTCATACCTGGCAGCGGGGGCACCAGTGCGTTCCGCGCTGGGCCACCACGGATTTTTGGATCCGCTCTCCACAGCGGAAGCAATACTCCCCCTGCCGGCCGTACACATGGAGCTTCCACTGGAATGTCCCCCTGCGGTCCCGGGGATCCAGGTAGTCGGAAAGTGTAGTACCACCGCTGTATATGGCCTCGCGCAGGATCCTGCGGATGGCGCGGTGAAGCTTCCGTGCCTGCTCCAGCGTAAGATCTCCAGCCGGGCTCCCGGGAAGGATCCCGGCCCGGAACAGGGATTCATCCGCATAGATGTTCCCCACCCCGGCCACCACCTTCTGATCGAGCAGGATCGCCTTGATGGAAACGCGTCGCCCCCGTGTTCGCTCGAATAGCACTTTGGCCGTGAAACGTGTGCCCAGTGGTTCAGGCCCGAGCCGGTGGGAGAGCACCCGTTCCTCCTCCGCATCGATGAGCGAATAGCGGCCGAACATGCGTGCGTCCCGGAAATAGAGCCGCAGCCCGTGCGTGAAAGTCATCTGCAGATGAGTGTGCTTGTCCGGAAGGCCCGGACGGGGTGTGGGGACATCTGCGCCTCCGTCATCAGAACAGGCGAAGATCTGGCCGGTCATCCCGAGATGGACCAGAAGAGTTCTCTGGTCGAGGCGGATGAGTAAGAATTTGCCTCTCCTGTCCACCGCTTCCACCCTGCGGCCCTCCAGCCCGGCCTCGAAGATTCTGGGATCCTGCCCCCGCAGCATCTTGGGCTTGCAGGAACACACGGCCGTGATAAAGCGTCCGGGCAGGACATCCTGGAGGACCCGCCGGATGGTTTCGACCTCAGGAAGTTCCGGCACCAAGAGGGTCCTTTCTCAGGGAAAAGCGGCATCCGCAGTAGCCCTGGCGATAAATCCCGAGGTCCCGGGAAAGCTCGAGGCTCCGCTTGAAACCGTCTCTTTTTTTGAAATTCTCGCCCAGAAAGCTTACGCCGAACTCAGAACCGGACTCACGCCCGATCCTCAGGATGCGTTCCGAGTCCTTGTGCGGAGATATGGTCAGAGTGGTGGTGAAGAACAGAATCCCAAGCTCCTGAGCCTTGCTGGCCGTTGCCCGCAGGTTCAGGCTGAAGCAGACCGCACACCGGTCCCCTCCCTCCGGCTCATCTTCCAGCCCCTTCACGGCCCGGTTCCAGGGATCCGGATCAAAGGCCGGGACGATCAGCGGGAATCCCAACTCTAGGGCTACCCTCCGGGCCTCCTCCAGTCTCTTGCGGTATTCATTCGCAGGATTGATGTTGGGATTATGGAAAAAACCGACCGTCTCGAAGTCAAGCGCAAGCCTTTCGAAGACGGCGGTAGAGTCCGGTGCGCAGCATATATGCAGCAGCATGCCTGGTTTTTTCTTGGTGTCCTGCTCTGTCATCCCCAGTTTTTCCGTTTTTTTAGATAGGCCCTCCAGGTGACGGCCCAGGTTTCGGGATCGTCGAGCAGGTGGTTCTCCGCCCTGTGCGAAACGCTTCGATGGGGCGCAGTTTTCACCTTTTCCGGCTCTGCATAGGCCTCCTTTACCACCTGTTCCAGGCCGGCCAGGTACTCGTCCAGCTCGGCCTTGGAATAGGCTTCGGTGGGTTCGATGGTGAAGGGCTGGGGCACGACAAAGGGATGGTGGCTGGACCAGAGATGGAACCCGAAATCCGCCATTCGGAGCGCCACATCCTCGGTCGTGACACCGGTGTCTTGAAAGAGCCGCTCCCAGGAATAGCGCACCTGCTCGATGCGGTGGTGTCCCCCGGCATAGGGGGCATCGGCCCCCCGAATCTTTTTGATCTTTTCCAGCAGGTAGTTGTTGTTCAGCACGGCGATCCGGGCTACCTCCTTCAGTCCCTCCTCACCCAGGCTCATGATCCAGGCATAGGCGCGCAGGACCACCGGGAACACACCCTGGAAACCCCTCACCTTGCCGATGGAATGGGGCAGATCATAACGCAGCTTGTATCCCCCACCATTTTCTTTTTCTACCAGCGGAATCGGCATGAAATCCTTGAGCCGATCCACGACACCCAGGGCGCCGATGGCCGGCCCGCCGCAGCCGTGAGGCGAGGCGAAGGTCTTGTGCAGGTTGAAGAAACAGAGGTCGAAGTCAGCCTCCCTGGCCCGCGTGATCCCCAGCATGCCGTTGGCATTGGCCTGGTCGTAGCCGCAGAGCCCGCCGGCTTGGTGCACGATCTCGGTGAACCGCTTTATGTGCGGATTGAAGATCCCCGTGTCCTCGGGATTGGTGATCAGGAGCCCCGCGGTTCTCTCCGATACCGCCTCCTGGACCGCCTCCTCCTCCACATAGCCGTCCTCGTTGGTGTAGAGCGTGATGATCTTGTAGCCTTTGACCGCGGCGGCCGCTGCATCCGAAGGATGGGAGAAGATGGTGGTGATGATCTCATCACGCTTGCCGGACTCACCTCGGGTTTCATGATACTTGTGGATGATCGAGGCCATGGCCAGGATGGCGGCCGACCCGCCTCCAGGCTGCAGCGAGAAGCAATCCATGCCCGATATTTCACGCAGGAAGAGATCCACCGAGTACATGATCTCGAGCGCCCCCTGCACCGTGCTCTCATCCTGAAGAGGGTGCAGGTCGGCCACCTGGGGCGAAGCAGCCAGCACCTCGTTGACCTTGGGATTGTACTTGACAGTGCAGGTTCCCTGGCCGATATCCACGTTGAGATCCGCACCCAGGCAGTGCTGCGAGAGCCTGAGAAAGTGCTTTAGGACCCGCATCTGCCCGACCTCAGGGAGGGCCGGGGGCGCACTGCGCCTCATGTGTTCCGGGATCGCTGAGATCCCATCCCCTACCCGATCTGCGATCTCCTGCTCGACCGGCGGGACCACGATCCCTCGTTCTCCCGGCGTGT
>JBGUED010000153.1:0-6077 GCA_041821525.1 Candidatus Aminicenantaceae bacterium
GAGGACTCCCTGCCGATCGATGAGTTGGGGACCTTCCTCCCTGCGGGCAGGATCACGAAGGAATGGCAGCGAGCCTGGGTGCCTCTTAAGAATCTTCCCACACGAGTCGATGTGAAAGAGCTGGCCAGCCTGGTGTTTACAGCCACGCGAGGTGGGGGGCGCGTGTATATTCGGGACATCGCTTTCACCGTGAACAGGGCCGCCCCCGTAGTGCTGCCGGAGGCACGGCCAGAGCCGAAGCCGCCTACAGGCAAAGGCATGTGGCTCTGGGAAACTGAAAAGCTTCTGGGCGACGGGGAAGCTCAGGAACAGCTGCATGCGTTCTGCCGGGACCAGCAAGTCACGGATCTGTTTTTGCAGCTCCCCTACCGGGCCGAGAAGGCTGGGGAAGAGTGGAGGATCAGCTGGGACCGATCTGGGATGCGGGAGCTGCTCAAAGGGCTGCATGCCGGCGGGATCACCTGCCATGCGCTGGACGGCGATCCCAAGTATGCCCTGAGCGAGTTTCACGACCAGGTCAAGGCCACGCTCCAGGAGATCATACGGTTCAACCGGAACTCGGATTCCGAGGCCCGATTCGATGCGGTACGCTATGACATCGAACCCTACCTCCTTCCCCGCTTCGCGGGTGTCCACAAAGAGACGGTGCTGCGGCAGTATCTGGCCCTTCTTAAAGACCTGAAAGAATACACCTCCGCAGCCGGGCTCGATCTGGGTGTGGACATCCCCTTCTGGTTTGACGCGCGGAGCCGCTTCTTCGAGCCCGTGGCCGAGCTGGACGGCCGCCCCCTAACAGAGAAGATCCTGGAGATCGTCGACAACATCGGGATCATGGACTACCGGACCAGAGCCTATGGGGCCGACGGCACTATCGCCCAGGCCGTGGACGAAATACAACATGCGGAAAAGCTGGGGAAAAAGGTGTACATAGGCCTCGAGACCGTCCCGCTTCCGGATGAAACCATCCTGGATTTTGAAAGGACCCAGGGGCCCTCAAGACTCAAGGTAAGGGAGTTGGATGGAACCCGAGTGTTTCTGCAGTGGCAGCCCGGAGAGTCAGATTCGGCCGCAGGGGAAAAAGGCCGGCATGAGCTCTCTCAGACAAACCGCATCGAGGTCCCTGCTGCCCGGATCACGTTCCAGGAGAAGACATGGGAAGATCTCAGCGCCGTCATGCACCAGACCGCCAGGGAGTTCGGCCGCTTCACCAGCTTCTACGGCTTTGCCATCCACTCCTATGAAAGCTTCCGTCCCTGGCTCGAGCGCCAAAAAAGGGGACGATCCGGTTTTCGCAAGCCATGAGCGAGACCGACCGGTTCGACCCCTGCATTTTTATCTGGTAACATAGAGAGGTAAGGATTCCAGTTTGGTTCACATGTGATAATAACCTGGACCGGGGTGTCCCGTATATTGAGCATGAGCGATTAAATAGACAGGAAAGGAAAAATCGGAATTTGAACAGCTGATGAACACTCGCAATACACGCTTCCTGGCAAGGCTGCTGGTCATTTTCCTGTTGGTGGCCTTCTTGTTTCAGGCTTGCAGCCAGGAGAGTGTACCCAAACCCTACCGGCCCACCTATGCGCACGCCGATTACATCCATTCTTTGGAACAGGCCGGCCTGGCCGGGAGCGCACTGGCCGGAGACTGGATCCAGGCCTCCGGGGAATGCCTGAACCACCCCGTTGCTGTCACAACTCCCTTTGAGGAAACCTTTTATGTGGATCCGGCAGGAGCCTTCGCCGTGGTCTACCGCTTCGAGATCAAACGCGGGCAGAGGACCGAAATCGAGATCGATCTCGAAGGTCCAAATCCAGTCCGTGTCTTCATGGATCTTTTCCGGACGGAGGGTGATTCCTCGCAGTACTGGGTGAGGGTCGCCAGCGCCAATGAATCGGATTACCGGCTCGAGGTCGAACCGCGTGTCACCTTCGAGTACGCCGTACGGATCCAGCCCGAGCTCCTGCGGGGAGGCCGTTTCACCGTGACCATCCGCACTGTCCCCTCGCTGGGATTCCCGGTGCAGGGAGGGCGTTTCAGGGACATCGGCAGCTGGTTCGGAGACCCGCGCGATGGCGGCCGGCGTGAGCATCACGGCGTCGACATCTTCGCGCGCCGGCACTCCCCCGTTGTCGCACCATCGGATGCAGAGGTCAGCAGAGTACGCGAGGGGGCTGTGGGAGGCCGGACGGTCTGGCTCAGGGATGAGGAGCGGGGATTCTCCATGTACTTCGCCCACCTGCAGGAACAAAAGGTCAGTGCAAGGGACAGAGTCAAGAAGGGCCAGGTCATCGGCACCGTGGGGAACACCGGGAATGCCAGGACCACGCCTCCGCACCTCCACTTCGCGATCTATTACGGACGGTCCGGGCCTGTCGATCCGGTGGATTTCCTCAGAGAAACCAATGACGTCCCCACTGCTGTCACCGCGGATCTTCAGATCCTGGGTCAATGGGTCCGGGCCAGGATCGGCCGGACTTCCCTGCGCACCTCTCCCGCTGACCGGTCCACAGAGCTCGTCGAGGTCGATCCCTTCACACCAATGAAAGTCATGGCCGCTGCTGCCGACCACTACCGGGTGCTCCTTCCGAACGGGCTGTCCGGATATATTTCGCCCGAACGGATCGAATCCACCGGGGAGAGCCTGCAGAGCCAGACTGCGGACCAGCCGCTCCCCATCACTGCGTCGCCGGAATCGGATTCCCTTGAAATAGGGCGGATCCCATCCGGTGCGGTGGTCGACATCCTGGCCCTTTTCCAGGACTACTGGCTGGTCCGGACCGCAGAAGGCCTCACGGGCTGGACTGCCGCTTCGCCTCCGGCCCCAACAGGCGGACGCCGGTTGGTTCCTGAAAATCCGGATTGAAATTTTTCGTCCCCCAAAAGAATGACTGCCGCATAGCATCGCACTTTGCTGGTCACACGGGAAACAAGTACTTTTCCAGGCGTATCTTCCACCAGGCAGATACCACCCGGTCCGAATCGGTGTTTTTCCCGTCAGAATCCTCCACCTCCAGCTCTCCGGACAAGACGATGCCAAATTGACGTTGAGGGCAATTAATTTATTGAACAATCTCATCAACTCTTGATAAACCTTTCTTGATAAACCTTTTTCTTGGAAATACGTCTATAGATATGTATCGGATTCCGATACTAACAAGATGAAAAACCGAATAGGAGTCCAAATCCGATGAAGATGCTGTCTCGAGCCGAGGAGATCATCCTCCTGGCCATCCTGCGGTTGGGAGACAACGCCTACGGGATCTCGATCCGGGAGCTGATCCATGCTTCGACCGGAGTGGAATGGTCGCTGGCACAGATCTACGATCCGTTGAACCGCCTGACCCACAAGGGGTACGTGAGCAAATATAAGGGAGATCCTTCCCGGGAACGAGGAGGGCGCCACAAGTGCCTGTACTCCTTGACCAGGGAGGGAAAGGAAGCGCTGCGAGAACTTCAGCGCGTGCAGAAGAATTTATGGGAGAAACTGCCCAGGAAAGCCCTGAGCTAGGACAAATAATGCATCCTCAATGGCAGCACCCGCCTCGACTGGCGCAGAAGATACTGCGGCATATGCTGCTGGAGGAGGAGATCTATGAAAAGCTGGGAGATTTTGAGGAAGGTTATCACTCTATCCTCCGCATTAAGGGGCCGCAGGCCGCAAGGGCCTGGTACCGGCTTCAGGTCTTAAGGCTCATCCCGGCTGTCTTTAATAATATCATCTACTGGAGTCTTACCATGTTTAAGAACTATCTGAAAATCACCCTGCGCCAATTCAGAAGGCACTTGGGGTATTCGCTGATCAATGTTTTGGGACTGGTCCTGGGCATCGCCAGCTGCATCCTGATCCTGGCCTGGGTCAAGGACGAACTCTCCACCAACCGTTTCCACGAGAAGATCGATTCCCTCTATCTGGGGATGAGTCTTACACACTACGGCAGCGAGGTCGAACGGAGCATGGGAACGGTCCCGGCCCTGGGCCCGGCACTCAAGGAAGAATATCCGGAGGTTTTGAACGCAGCCCGGCATGAGAACGGTCAGGGGGAGTTTCTTCTGGAGTATGGGAACGCCCAGTTCAAGGAACGGATCCAACTGGCTGACCCCGAGATCTTTCAGATCTTCACATTTCCCTTTGTTCAGGGAGATCCGCGGGATACGTTCGGGGACCCTAACGTCCTGGTCTTGTCTGAGAGGACGGCTCACAAGATCTTCGGGAGCGAGGATCCGATCGGGAAGGTGCTGACCGTGAACGGGAGCGAGGAATTCCGGGTTGTCGGTGTGATGAGGGACATCCCTCACAACTCCACTATACGCTTCGACGTCTGGGCACCCCTGGAGCTCACCCACAAGTACTACCGCCCCGACTACCTCTCCACCTGGTATAACCAGGCATTTCGGACCTATTTCGAGATGGCGGATAATATCGATGTCGAGGCCTTCAACGAGAAGATTTTCAACCGCGTCCGGTTGTCCAATGCTGACACCAATGTCGAGCCTTACATCTACCCTTTCAGCGGTGTGTACCTGGATATCTACGGGCGCAGGGGCAACATCCTGACCTTTTCCCTCATCGGCCTGGTGATCCTGACCATCGCCTGCATCAACTTCATGAACCTGTCCACGGCCCGCTCTGCCCATCGGGCCCGGGAGGTAGGGATGCGCAAGGTCGTCGGCGCCCAGAGGCGGCAGATCATACGCCAGTTCTTCGGAGAGTCCCTGATCTTCACCCTGCTCTCCCTGCTTCTGGCCCTGGGAGCCGTCTGGCTGCTTCTGCCCTCCTTCCGTACGCTCACCGGAAAGCCGCTCCAGCTCTCGTCGTTTTGGGATGTGTCCGGGATACTGGGAGTGCTGGGAGTAACCCTCGTGACGGGATTCCTGGCGGGCAGCTATCCGGCCCTCTTCCTCTCGGCCTTCCGCCCAGTCGCCGTGCTCAAGGGCAGCAGGCAGTCCGGTGCGGGTGGGGCCTGGTTCCGCAAGATCCTGGTGGTCCTCCAGTTCGCCATGTCAGTCATGCTCATCATCGGGACCCTGGTCATCCTTTTGCAGGTGCGCTTTTTAAAATCAAAAACCCTGGGCTTCGACAAGGAGCGTCTCCTGTATGTCCGGCTGGAGGGGGACATGCTCTCGAAGATCGCCGGGATCAAACACGAACTGACACAGCATCCCGGCATCCAGAGTGTGTCCGCGACCTCACACTCGCCCACGGGTGTGTACAACAACGGCCAGGACTGGGAATGGGAGGGCCGCGATCCCAATGTCAATCCGCTGGTTACCTACTTCGGAGTGGATCCGGATTTCCTCCAGACGTTCCAGATGGAGCTGGCCCAGGGTGAGTCTTTCCGGCCAACGGGCCACAATCTGACGATGGCGCTTATCAATGAGCGGTTCGCGGACATCATAGGGAATCCGAACATCATTGGCAGCCGCCTTTCCCAGGAAGACATAGAGCTCCAGATCATCGGCGTGATCAAAGATTTTCACTTCACGCCCCTCTACCAGGAGATCGGGCCAGCCATCATCTACTTCGATCCGTCATACACTGTCATGCAGCGCTATCGTTATCTGTTCATCCGGCTGAATCCCGGGGACATTCCCCGGTCGATCGCGCATATCGAAGACACGGTCAAGACCTTCAATCCCGGGTTCCCCTTCGCGTATCGGTTCCTGGATGACGACTATGACCAGCTCTATCGGGGCGTAGAAAGGGAGATGGCTATCGTGAGGACCTTCGCTTTCCTGGCCATCCTCATATCCTGTTTGGGTTTGTTCGGACTGGCTGCTTACACGGCCGAACAGCGCACCAAGGAGATCGGGATCCGGAAGATCCTGGGGGCTTCGACGCCGGGGCTCCTGGCGCTCCTTTCCAAGCAGTACGCGCTCTGGGTGCTGGCCGCCAATGCCATTGCCTGGCCGGTTTCCTACTTCTTGATGAAGGGCTGGTTGCAGGACTATCCCTACCGGATCGGGCTTGGGCTGCCCATATTCCTCACTGCTGCAGTCGCCTCGCTCCTGATCGCTCAGCTGACGGTGGGATTCCAGTCGCTGCGGGCAGCTCGCACCAATCCCGTGGACTCGCT
>JBGUED010000154.1:0-6065 GCA_041821525.1 Candidatus Aminicenantaceae bacterium
AAGGTGGCCCGGATCCTGGGCATCGAGGTCAAGGACCGGAACAAGTTGGAGATCGCCGCTGAGGTGGCAGAGCAGGCCCTGGCCAACTTCGGCCGCCAGGAAGGCGAGCTCTCGTTTGTGCAGATGGCCCCCGAGGCCCGCCAGGCCCTGTGGAAGAAGCTGGGGGTCACACCCCGGGGTATCGACCGGGAGATCGTGGAGATGATGCACCGCACGCACATGGGAGTGGACCACGACCACCGCAACCTCATGCTGCAGGGCGCGCGCACGGCCCTGGCGGACGGCTGGGGGGGCTCCATGATCGCGACCGAACTCCAGGACATCCTGTTCGGCACGCCCTCACCGCTGCGAGGGCAGGTAAACCTGGGCGTGCTTTCGGAAACAGAGGTCAATGTCGTGGTGCACGGGCACGAACCCGTGCTCTCGGAGATGCTGGTGCTGGCCGCCCGGGATCAGGAGCTTCAGGACCTGGCCAGGGAGCAAGGGGCGGAAGGGATCAACCTGGCAGGGATCTGCTGCACGGCCAACGAAATGCTCCTGCGTCACGGCTATCCCATTGCCGGCAGCATCCTGCAGCAGGAGCTGGCCGTGGCCACGGGGGCGGTGGACGCCATGGTGGTGGATGTGCAGTGTGTCATGCCCTCCCTGCCTGAGATGGCCCGCTGCCACCACACCAAGCTCATTTCCACGTCCTCCAAGGCCAAGATCGCGGGGGCGGAATTCTTCGGCTTCAGCGAGGAAAACGCTCTGGAGACGGCCAGGGCTATCGTCAGGGAGGCGGTGCTCAACTTCCCGAACCGGGACAAGGTCGACATCCCAAAGGAAAAGATGGACCTCATCGCCGGTTTCAGCCACGAGGCCATAAACTACATGCTGGGTGGCTCGTTCCGCGGCTCCTACACTCCCCTCAACGACAATGTCATAAACGGCCGCATCAGGGGCGTGGCCGGGGTCGTGGGCTGCTGCAATCCCAAGGTGGCCATGGACCAGGCTCATGTGGGGCTGGTGGAGGAACTCATTGCCAATGATATCCTGGTGGTCCAGACCGGATGCTCGGCCATCGCCTGCGCCAAGGCGGGGCTGCTGCTGCCCGAGTCGGCGCGCAAATACGCGGGCCCGGGCCTGGCCGAGGTGTGTGAGGCCGTGGGCATGCCGCCCGTATTGCACTCGGGCTCGTGTGTGGACAACAGCCGGATCCTGATTGCCCTCTCCGAGATGGTCAAGATCGGCGGCCTGGGGAGCGACATCAGCGACCTGCCGGTAGCCGGGGCCGCCCCCGAGTGGATGAGCGAGAAGGCCATCTCCATCGGCCAGTATTTTGTCTCCTCCGGGGTATTCACGGTGTTCGGCGTGGGGCTTCCTGTCGAGGGGAGCGAGGTCTTCACCCGGCATATCTACCAGGAGTTCGAATCGATCTTCGGCGGCATGTGGGCCGCAGAGCCGGATCCGGGCAGGATGGCAGCCCTCATGATCGACCACATCAACACCAAACGGGAAAAACTGGGCATTGCCAAGGGCAGGGAGAGAATCCTGTTCGACATGGAGATGCGGCGGGACCTGGAAGTCTGAGAAGGGACACACACAGATGTCGAAAAAGATCGCGACCAGAGCCATACGGGGCGCCCACCGGCTGGTGACACGGGCAGAGACAGAGCTGGAACAGGCCCTCAGAGAGAAGGGGCCCGACACCCGGGTCGAGTTCCCCAACACCGGGTACTACCTTCCCATATCCCACGGGATCCTGGGGATGCGGATCGAGACGTTGGGCGGCCTGCAGGACCTGCTGGGGGAGGCAAGGAAGCTGCTCCCGCCTCTGCCCGAGGACCAGAAATGGGTCCCGTATCTGGGGCACACCCTGGACGCGGGCATGGCCACCCTGTTCGCCGATGAGATCATCGAGGCGGTCAAGTACACTCAGGATCCCCTCCCGTATCTTCTGGATTCGAGTCCCAGTGAGGATCGGCTGTGGCTGGGAGCCTCCAACGATGTCATCATGCGGGAGCGGGGGATCGAGTTCGTGGACGGCTCGGCGCCGGGCTTTGCGGCGATCACCGGTGCGGCCCCGTCAAACGAGATTGCGGTCAAGATCGCACGCGAGCTGCAGGAAAAGAACCTCTATGTGTTCATGTCGGCTGCTACCGATGGAAAATCCATGGCGCAGCAGCTCCGGGAAGAGGGCGTACAGATGGGTTGGGAGACCCGGCTGGTCCCGTTCGGGGACGATGTGACAGCCACCATCCATGCCCTGGGATTCGCAACCCGTGTGGCCCTCTCCTTCGGCAATTCCCAGCCCGGGGATTTTGCGCGGATTCTGCGCTACAACCGGAATCGGGTGTTCGCCTTTGTCCTGGCGCTGGGCCCGGTGGACGACGAGAAACATGCCCAGGCCGCCGGCGCCATAAACTTCGGCTTCCCCACCATCTCCGAGACCGACATCGATCAGATCCTGCCCTCAGGGGTCTGCACCTATGAGCACGTGGTCTCACCGGTGCCGATCGATCGGATCGTGTCCAAAGCCATTGAGGTGCGCGGGCTGAAGATCACCATCACCGAGGTCCCCATCCCAGTGCCCTACGGGCCGGCCTTCCAGGGGGAAAGGGTTCGCAAGGAGGACATGTACGTGGAGCTGGGCGGCCAACCCAGCCCCGGTTTCGAGTACCTAACCACCCGGGAGCTGGACGAGGTCGAGGACGGGAGGATCGAGGTCATCGGTCCCGAGATCGACGACGTGGAAGAGGGCACGCGCCTGCCCATCGGGATCTGGGTCGAGGTGGCGGGCCGGGAGATGCAGACCGATTTCGAGCCCATTTTGGAACGCTACATCCATGATTTTGTGAACTGCGCCAACGGTGTCTTCCACATGGGACAGCGCGACATCAACTGGATCCGCATCAGCAAGGAAGCCAAGTCCAAGGGCTTCAAGTTCGCCCATTTTGGTTCCATCCTGCACGCCAAGCTGCACGGAGAGTTCGGCAAGATCTTCGACAAGGTCCAGATCCGGATCTACACCCGGGAGGAGGACGTACTGCCGCGCATGGATACTGCGCGCAAGGTCTATCAGGAGCGGGACGCCCGCCTGGCGGACATGACCGACGAGAGCGTCGACACGTTCTACTCCTGTACGCTTTGCCAGTCATTTGCTCCCACGCATGTATGCGTCATCAGCCCCGAGCGATTGGGCCTGTGCGGGGCCTACAACTGGCTGGACGGCAAGGCCGCCCACAGGATCAATCCCACCGGCCCCAACCAGCCGGTGCTCAAGGGCCGGGTGATCGACGCAGTCAAGGGCCAGTGGGAAGACATCAACACGTTCGTGTACAACTCTTCGCACAAGACGCTCGAGGTGTTCAACGCCTACAGCATGATCGAGTTCCCCATGACCTCATGCGGGTGTTTCGAATGCATCTCCTGTGTGCTGCCCTCGACCAACGGGGTCATGATCGTGTACCGTGAGTATCCGGGGATGACACCCGTGGGCATGAAGTTTTCGACCCTGGCCGGCACGGTGGGAGGCGGATTGCAGACGCCGGGCTTCATCGGCCACAGCAAACAGTACATCGGGAGCCAGAAGTTCATCAGTGCCGAGGGCGGTCTCACCCGCATCGTGTGGATGGACCGGGCGCTCAAGGAGGAGCTGACCCCGGTGCTGAACGCGATTGGAAAGGAGGCGGGCATCGAGGGCTTCGCCGACCGGATCGCAGACGAGACCGTGGCGGTCACAGAGGAGGAAGTCCTGGAGTTCATCAGCAAGAAGGCGCATCCGGCCCTGGCCATGCCTTCGCTGTTCTAAGGAGCATGGCAACAAATATGCATGACAGCAGCATATAAATGAAAACCATAGCCATATCGGGGAAGGGAGGCACAGGCAAGACCACGCTGGCGGCCCTGATCGTGCGCCTGCTGCGGGAACGCGGGGCCGGATCAGTGCTGGCCGTGGACGGCGACCCCAACGTCAACCTCAATGACCTCCTCGGGGTGGATCTGGACGACACCATCGGGGCTATCCGCGAGGTCATGCGGGAGAAAGGCGGGGCAGACCTCCCCGGCGGCATGAGCAAACAGCAGTTCCTGGAATACAAGATCCAGAGCAGTGTGGTGGAGGCAGAGGGCTTCGACCTGCTGGCCATGGGTCGGCCCGAGGGACCGGGGTGCTACTGCTATGCCAACAACCTGCTGCGGGACATCCTAAAGAGCCTGAGCGCGAACTATTCCTATGTGGTGATCGACAACGAGGCTGGCATGGAGCACCTGAGCCGGCGCACAGTGCAGCTCATCGATCATCTGCTGATCGTGTCCGATCCCACCCTGCGGGGGATCCGGGCTGCGGGCCGGATCAGCCGGCTCCTCCACGAGCTGGACACCCGTGTGCAGCACCGAGGCCTCATCCTGAATCGGGGCCGAGGCCCGATACCGGACGGGCTGGAGAAGGCCATCCAAGACGAGGGACTGGAACTCCTGCACATCGTTCCCTGGGACGAGGCCCTGCTGGAACTGGATCAGGGCGAGGACTCGATCTTTTCCCTGCCTGAGGACACACCCAGCTGCCAGGCGGTGGATCGACTGCTGGATGCACTTGTGGCATGAAACGATAAATGAGACCCTATACACAACTCACAAAGAAAGAGGACCAGGCATGACGTTCGAAATCCCCAAAGAAACCAATCCCGGCAGGATCGAAGCCGTAACCATCGGGGCCACACAGGAGCAGGGCGGAACCCGCTCCTCTACGGTCACGATCGGAGGCAGCACAGCCCTGCCCTTCCTGAACTTCGAGGGCGATATTCCTCATCCCCCTGTGGTGGCCATGGAGGTGTTCGACACCCCGCCCCCTAAGTGGCCGGAGGCGCTCCGGGACCATTTCCGGGACGTCATCGACAAGCCTGCGGCCATGGCCAAAAAATGTGTAGAAGAACACGGTGCCGAGCTTATCAGTGTCCGCCTGGAAGGAACCCACCCCGAAAAGGGGGACAAGAGTCCGGAAGAGGCGGCAGAGATCGTCACCGAGGTGCTGCGGAGTGTGGACGTGCCGCTCATCATCACCGGCCACAGCCATTTCGAGAAGATCAACGCTGTGATGAAGAAAGTCTGTGAAGTGACGGCTGGAGAGAACTGCCTGATCAACTACACGGAGACGGACAACTACAAAACCATAGCAGCGGCCTGCATTGCCTACGACCACTCGCTGGCTGCCCAGTCTCCCATCGATGTCAACCTGGGAAAACAGCTGAACATCCTCCTGACCGACATGGATTTTCCCCGGGAGAGGATCGTCATGGATCCCATGACCGGGACCCTGGGCTACGGCCTGGAGTACACCTATTCCATAATGGAGCGCATCCGGAACGACGGTTTGGCCGGCGACCGGATGTTGTCCTTCCCCATGCTGGTCAACCCGGGGTATGAGAGCTTTCAGGTCAAGGAGGCCCGGGCGACGGAAGCGGAGTACCCGGAGTGGGGGGATACGGCCGTACGCGGCGCCTACTGGGAGATCGCCACGGCCATGAGCCTGCTCTCGGCCGGGGCCGAGCTCCTGATCCTGTACCACCCCGAGTCGGTGGCCGTGGTCAAGGGCAAGATCCGCGAGATGTTCGCGACCGAAGAGGGGGCGTAAGATGGCTCTATCCGGACTGGAGATCTTCAAGCTGCTGCCCAAGACCAACTGCGGCGACTGCGGTGTGCCCACGTGCATGGCCTTTGCCATGAAACTGGCGCAGAAAAAAGCGGAGCTCGCCGAATGCCCGCACGCGTCTGAAGAGGCCAATGCCGCTTTGGGGGCCGCGGCCGAGCCCCCCATCCGCCTGGTCAAGATCGGCGGGGCCAATGCCCTGGAAATCGGGAGTGAGACAGTGATGTTCCGCCACGAGAAGACCTTTTTTCACCCTACCGGGATTGCCCTGGAGCTGCGTACCTCCCAGGGGAAAGAGGCAATACAGGAGACGGTGAAGTCGATAGAGGCCTATGTGCCTGAGCGGGTGGGCGAGGACATGAGCACAGACCTGTTCTTCCTGGAGCACGACTCGGAGGACGGTGCCGACTTTGCCGCGGCCGTGGAGGTGATAAAGGAA
>JBGUED010000155.1:0-6062 GCA_041821525.1 Candidatus Aminicenantaceae bacterium
GAGAACCAGGATTAGGACGCATCGCCTTCGTCCTTCAGCCGGGATTTCAGGCCCGCCCACCACTCCATCCGCTTCTTGATCTCGCGTTCCAGTCCGATGTCACCGGGCCGGTAATAGCGGCGATCCTTGAGACGTTCGGGGAATGTCTCCATGGCCGTGGTGCTGAAGGGATTATCGTGCGCATACTGATAATCGCGCCCGTAGTCCTCGTCTTTCATCAGGTCTGTCACCGGATTGCGCAGGTGCAGGGGGACCGGCTCGTGAGGGCTGGCCTCCACATCCTTTAGCGCCAGATTGAAGGCGGCATAGACCCGGTTGCTCTTGGGGGCTGAAGCCAGGTAGATTACGGCCTGGGCCAAGGCCAGTTCCCCCTCGGGGGATCCCAGGTAGTCAAAGGCCTCCCTGGCGCTCAGTACCAGGCTCAAGGCCGAAGGATCGGCCAGTCCGATGTCTTCGGAGGCGAATCGGATCAGACGCCGGACGATGTATCTGGGGTCCTCTCCGGCGGCCAGCATCCGCGCCAACCAGTACAGGGAAGCATCCACATCGCTGTTGCGGAGGCTCTTGTGAAGTGCGGAGATCAGGTTGAAGTGTTCTTCGCCGCTCTTATCATAAAACAGAATCCGCTTCTGGAGGGACTCCTGGACTTCGATCGCAGTGATCCCTTCATCCCCTGCCAATCCGGCCGCGATATCCAGCGTATTCAGGGCCCTGCGTGCGTCCCCATTGGCATAATCGATGATACTTTGCAGGGCCTCCTGTTCGAGGTAGAGTTCCCGGTCCCCCAATCCCTTCTCCCTGTCAGCCAAGGCCTCTTCCAGGATGTGACGCAGCGTGGCGTCAGTCAGGGGATGGAGCACCAGCACTTTGGTGCGCGAAAGCAGGGGCGCGATCACTTCGAAGGAGGGATTTTCCGTGGTGGAACCGAACAGGATGATATCACCCCGCTCCACATAGGGAAGGAAGGCAGCTTGCTGTCCCTTGTGAAAGCGGTGTATCTCATCGATGAAAATGACCGTAGGCTGCTGGAAGAGCCGGCGGTGCTCCTCTGCCTCGACCATCACGTTCTTGACCTCTTTGATACCCGAGAGCACCGCAGAGAAGAACACGCAGGGAAAGTCGAAATGCCGGGCGAGCAGGAAGCCCAGTGTGGTCTTGCCCGAACCGGGCGGTCCCCAGAAGATCAGTGAGACCAGCTGATTTGACTTGATGAACTGGAAGAGGATCTTCCCCTTACCCATGATGTGTTCCTGCCCATAAAACTGGTCCAGATGCTGGGGACGCATCCGTTCCGCCAGCGGTGTGTATGTTTTTCCTGAATCAGCAGGCATGTGACTCCCGTCTTGTCTTTAATTATACCAAATCCCGGGAGTGACGGGTACCACAGGACGGAGGAAATCTCGCCCCTGCCAGCTTGACCTCACACACCATCCATGCTAACTTTACCGTGGCCACGGACAACAAATGGCACGCGAAACCAAACAGGACAAACTCTTCTATCCCCTGGACGAGGTCTGCCGCATCTCCAAACTGGACCTCAAGCTGATCGAGTCCTGGGAGCAGGAGTTTTACTTCCTCAACGCCGGCCGCACGGGAACGGGGAAGAAGATCTTTCGCAAGAAAGACCTGGATATCATCCTCCGCCTGAAGAGCCTCCTGGAGAGCGAAGGCCTGACCCTGGCCGGAGCCAAACGAAAGATCGAGCTGGAATTCGGCCTGGTGAGCAAGACACCGGTCCACCCCGAACGGCTCAAAAAAACTTTGTTCCAGATCCGGGCCCAGCTCCAGGATATCGCGTCCGATCTGGATAAGCTCTGAGTCCAAGCCCTGTAAAATCGGTTGTAATTGAATCGCTTTTTGCTATAATATTCACTTCTGGTCGGGACGTGGCGCAGCCTGGTAGCGCACACGCTTGGGGTGCGTGGGGTCGGCGGTTCAAATCCGCCCGTCCCGACCATTTCCTTTATAGGAGCCCTAGAATGGAAGAACTGAAATCTCAGGTCCTGGACTTGGCCCGTCTGTTGGAATACCAGCAGGGATCCATCGTGAGCCGTGAGCTTCTTTCCTTGAAGACCGGGACGCTCACCGTCTTCGCCTTTGACAAGGATCAGGGGTTGAGCGAGCATACGGCGCCTTTCGACGCCACAGTCCTGGGAGTGGAGGGCTCGGCCGAGATCACCATCTCCGGGGCACCGCACACAGTCAGACAAGGAGAGCTCATCATCATGCCCGCCCACCAACCCCATGCCTTGAAGGCGATCGAGCCGTTCAAGATGCTGCTGATCATGATCCGCACCTGATGGACGACAAACGGCCCCTCATCCTCCTGACCAACGACGACGGGTTTTACGCCGAGGGGATCCAGTCCCTGTTCGAGTGCCTCCAGGATGTCGGGGCCGATGTGTACATCGTCGCTCCTGATAGGGAACAGAGTGCCACTTCCCTGGCACTGACGCTCCATCATCCCCTCAGAGTGAAGACCATCCGGGACCGGGTGTTCGCCGTAGATGGGACACCCACGGACTGCGTGTACCTGGCAGTCCGTAAGCTCCTGTCCGCCCCCCCCGATCTCATCATTTCTGGGATCAATCGCGGCCCCAATCTGGGTCAGCAGGACATCTCCTATTCCGGCACGGTGGGAGGGGCGGTGCAGGGGACGTTCCTCCAGATCTGTTCCCTCGCCGTTTCCCATCTGCCTGACAGCACAGGAACATACCACTTCGATTTCTGCAGCAAGGTGGTACGGTCCCTCAGTCGGGACCTCCTCGAACACCCCCTGCCTGAGGGCATCACCCTCAACATCAACATCCCGGCGCCTCCCGTAAAGGGCCTCCGCCTGGCTAAACTGGGGGAAAAGCGCTACCATCCCGAGATCGTCGTCAAGACAGATCCACGCGGGCGCGACTACTACTGGATCGGCACCGGAACCCCTCAGGCCATTGGCGACGCAGAGAGCGATGTTATACTCATACAGGAAGAATACATCACCGTGACTCCCATCCACCAGGACCGGACCGCCTACCCGCTCCTCGAAACCAGGGTTTTGGAGAGAGTACTGAACAAAGTCTATCATGAAATTATTTCGTAGACTCTATGAATGGGTCCTGCACTGGGCGGAATCACCCTACGGTCCCATTGCCCTCTTTGTGCTGGCGCTGGCAGAAAGCTCCTTTTTCCCGATCCCGCCCGATCCGCTGCTCATAGCGCTCTGCCTGGGTGCCATTAAAAAATCCTGGCGCTTCGCCTTCATCTGCTCCCTCGCCTCCGTGTTGGGCGGTGCGTTTGGTTATCTGATCGGGTACGCAGTCTGGGAGCCGGTGGCACCATTCTTTTTCAAATATGTGCCGGGCTTTAGCGAGGAAGGCTTCCAGAAGATCATGATGCACTACCAGGACTCCGGCTTCTTGTACGTGTTTCTGGCAGGATTCACGCCCATCCCCTACAAGATATTCACCATTGCTTCCGGAGTTTTCAAGCTCAATTTTCCCCTGTTCATCCTGGCGTCCGCCATCAGCCGCTCCCTCCGCTTCTTCCTGTTTGCCGGCCTGTTTCGAAAATTCGGCCCGGGGATCAAGGTCCTCATCGAAAAATATTTTGACCGCCTGGCCTGGCTCTTCCTGGCCCTGATCGCCGCCGGTTTTCTGCTCATGAAATTTCTCCTCTGAAAAAGTAAAGTGCATACAAAAATATCCCTGGTGGAGGCCGCCCTGGAGCGACTGGACGAGCATGCCAGGGACTGCCGCCTCTGCCCCCGAGAGTGCGGCGTCGACAGGACGGCCGGCGAGCGCGGATACTGCGGGGCCGGCGATTCACTGCGGATCTCACACTGTCTGCTGCACTTTGGAGAAGAGCCCGTATTGAGCGGCGTGCCCGACTGCGGTCGAGACGGGTCAGGGCCAACCAGCCTACGTAAAGGATCCGGCACCATATTTTTTTCGGGATGCCACCTCAGATGTGTCTACTGCCAGAATTATCAGATCAGCCAACAGGGGATTGGGGAGGACAGGACAGCCGACGACCTGGCCCGGGCCATGCTGGATCTGGAAGCCCAGGGGGCTGCGAACATAAACCTGGTCTCACCCACTCATTTTCTGCTGCCTCTCCTCGAGTCACTGCGTATCGCTCTGGACAAGGGCCTCAGCCTGCCTGTGGTTTACAACTGCAGCGGCTACGAATCCGACCGTGTCCTCCACGGCCTGGAGGGAGTCGTAGACATCTACCTCCCGGACCTCAAATATGCATCCCCGATCCTGTCCGGGACCCTGTCTGGAGCACCTGACTATTTTGAAACGGCCAAGGCGGCCCTCACAGAGATGTACTGTCAGCAGCCCGTCCTGGAAACAGATTCGGAAGGGATGGCTCTGCGCGGCTTGATCGTCCGCCATCTTGTCCTGCCGGGACATGTTGAGGATTCGTTCCGTGTCCTGGATTGGCTGGGACGGGACCTCTCACTTTCGGTGGGAATCAGCCTCATGAGCCAGTACCTTCCCTGCTTCGAGGCCCCGCAGGGCCTTAACCGCGCCCTGACAGCCGAAGAGTACCGCAAAGCGCAAGCATTTGCCGAGAGTCTTGGATTCGAGTCTCTCTTTGTCCAGCCGGAGCCGTTCGTACGGGATGAACACTTGAATCCGGATTTTACCAGAGAAAAACCCTTTGACTGGAGGGAACTGAAATGAAGAAAACATGGGGATTGTGGATCGTTCTGCTGCTGGTTTTGACGAGCACGGGCCTGGGAGAAAAGTCATCGACCGAACTGGAGCACCTGACCTGGATCGAGGCAGAGAAGGCTCTGGCTGAATATGACGTCGTCCTGATAGCCCTGGGCTGCCGCAGGGACTGCTAAAGCAGGAGGGTGGAACACACGGTTTCAGAGATCGTTAAGCAGGTCAGGGAACTGATCTCTCTCGACTTGGATCGATAGATCGATCAAGTCTGCGCCAGGAGGCCCTTGAACTCCCGCAGCTTGGCCTTGATACGCCCGACGTTTCGGGGCCCCATGCGGAACAGATGTTTCTGGGCTTGGCTCATCCCCTCCAGCCGGGGATCGGCCATTCCATAGGACTGGAGTTTTTCCTCCAAGACCACATCCTCATTCACCACCGGTACGGCCAGAAGTTCTTCGATGGCCTGCATCAGAGTGGTGTGGAAATCCACCCCAGGATACCCGAGCTTGGAATATGCTTCCTGGAGCACAGGAGTCAGTTGCCTGAAGAGATCAACACTTTCTCTGGTGGGCAGAGAGGAAAACACGTCCGCGACCGTATCATACCGGTCATAACCCGCCGGATCCATGAACAGCTCTCCATCTTTCTCCAGAACAGAGAATTTGTCCGGGACCTGGAGGAACGCCATGTGATTCCGAGGGCTCTCACCGCTGGCGATGTTATCGACAGCAGCCACGAACTTCTGGATCAGTTCGTCTGTCAGTAGCCAGCGAGCCAATTCCGGCCGAACCGACAGTTGACCGACCAAATCCCGGATCAGGTCATCACTCTCGTCCAGGCTGACATCGAAGACCTCAGAAGGTTCGGTCGCCTCAGGATCAGGAGTTCCCGTTTCATTCGGCTCCACACTTGCAGGGAGGGTCTCCAGTGTTTCCGTTTCTGCCGGCTTACCATCCTTAAAAAAGACCAGGTAGACAGTGACTATGATGGCGATCACGATTATAATACTTGCCCCGGCGACAATGACCTTGTTCTTCTCGTCCATATGTTTTCTCCTTCTTTTCTCGGAGTCTGCTCAATGAGCAGTTCCTCAGCGCTTCTTGGTGACCTCTTCGATCATCCGGATCCGGATATCCCCTTCCAGCGCGGTGACAATGATAGAGGCCCCCTCTCCGCTCCCCAACCGCGTGGACACCCGGCCTTTGTCTTCTGAAGTGCCGGTCTCAAACTCCAAGAAAAGTTCTCCCTTGGGGGCAGACCCCTCAAACCTGGCGTTCACATCCGCCTCGAGAAGAAGCGTGATATCCCCACGCCGTGTAGTCAGGTTGATCTGATCCGTCTCCCGCAAGTCGTACAGCGCGGCCTGGATCGAGCCCTCTGCTACCATGGCAGTCAGGG
>JBGUED010000156.1:0-6041 GCA_041821525.1 Candidatus Aminicenantaceae bacterium
GATCCAGAGTCAGAAGGTTTCGCAAACAATCATGGCATCGCACAACCAGAAGGCGCAGTACGCGGGGTCGGAATATGTACCGGTCAAAACAGAAAACCTCGAACAGAGCTGTTAAGAAGAAGCAGACACCCACTAATAAGAAAGCAAAAACCACGCCCACTAAAAAGAAAACAACAAAGAAAAAGAAAAAGAAAAAAAAGGCACCCTATCTGGAAATCCGGCCTTGAGTCGCCGCTCGAGCAAGGCATCTTCTCCCAACGAAGGGAGCGTGATCATGGGACTGCGCATCTCGATCTGATTTCGAAATCGGTGCCCAGGAATACAATACTCGAAAGATCACTGGGCCCCGCTCCTCGATTCGGCTTGAATCCTGCAAAATATTCGAGGATAATGACATTACCATTCTCCGGGAATCCTTGAAATGAACCCGAAAGAGCGGTTGAGGCACGCCTTACCCCGGCAGCCCGGCCTGCAAAAAAAGATCGCAGTAATCTGTGTGTCCATGCTCCTGGCCTCCTCGCTTCTGCTCGCCGAGAAGACCGACAAGGTGGTGCTCCGGAACGGCAACGAGATCACCGGGGAGATCAAGAAGCTGGACCGGGGCAAGCTCGAGTACTCGACCGATGATATAGGTCGAATCTATATCGAGTGGGACCAGGTTTACCGCATCGCCAGCAAGGGCCGCTTCCACATCGAACTTGAGGACGGGCGAGCCTACTTCGGCTCAATCGAGGATGCATCAGAGGCCGGGAGGATGGTGATCGTCGGGAACACAAAGTACGAAGCCGATGTCGAAATCCGCATCGAGGAGGACCTCCTTTCGGTCGTGCGTATCACGCCCATGGAGACCCGGTTTTATGAACGACTCAAAGGATACCTGGACGTGGGCTTCGGTTTCCAGAAAGCCCATAACCTGACCACACTCAGTGTGGGGGGTGACCTGACCTATCACGCCAAAAAATGGGAAATGACGTTTACTGCAAGCTCCTACTACAGCAAACAGACGGATGCCGATAGCACACGGCGCCACAATTTCAGCCTGTCGGGGAAGCGGTTTTTACCCAAGAGGTGGTCGGGGAACGTCCTCACGCGGTTCGAACACAACAAGGAGCTGAACCTGGACCGCCGTGCGTCGCTGGCAGCGGGCATGGGGCGCAACCTGATACAGAACAACCGGATGATCCTAATGTTGGCGGGGGGGCTGTCAGTCAACAACGAGAAGTACTCGAACGAGGATTCCTCAGTCAACAATCTGGAGGCGCTGGGAGTGCTGGACTTTCAGACCTTCCGGTACAACGATCCGGAGATGGACATCAGCGCCACTCTGCGGATCTTTCCCAGCCTGACAGACTTCGGCCGTGTCCGGATCCAATTCGAGACCAGGGTGCAGTACGAGATCTTCAAGGATATTTTCTGGGGCCTGGGATTTTTCGACAATTTTGACAGCCGTCCTCCCGGACAGGCCGCAGAAAACGTCGTCAAGAACGACCTCGGGATCGAAACTACGATCAACTGGAAGTTCAAGTAGATCTCGCCAAAATTCGCTAGAACGAAAAACCGATCACCCACACGAAGCTGGAGTAGGAGTATCCCAACTCACCAAAGAACATCTTGGCGACGGATTTAGCAATCGGGTTGGCACCCGCCAGGGATCCTTCCCCAGGGCTCAGGGAACGGCCTCCATAGCCATACCCCATTCCGAGAGTGAGCTGAGAGTTCTTGAAGGAGATGGTCGTACCCCCCATGAAATGATAGATGTCCCAATCCATGATGGAAAGGTTGGTTGCGCTATCAGGTATGCGGGAGGTATAATCCGTCCAGAAGCTTCCATAGAGGGTGAAATTCGCGTTGAGACTATGCTCTCCCCCCAGGGCCACATTCAGAACCGACGCTGCCTCATGGGTCACCTCATTGGGAAGGATTTCGCCAGTGCTCTGGGACTCGAAATCTTCGCCTTTGATCACGGTATATTGATCGATACCGTTGAACCACTCGGCACTGGCATAGAGGTTCGTCCGGCCCAGTTTGTAGGTTAAGCCAAACCCGACCGACAGGGGAGATCTGTAATTCGCCTGCAATTTGTCCTGAAAATCCACGGCCATGTAATCCGGTTCGTTCGGATTCTGGCGCACCACGGTAGTGTTGAGGCCTGATCTCGCCGTGCTGAATATGTGGACCCTCGGCGTGGTTATAGTCAGCCCCAGGGTGATCCAGTCAAAATCAAAGGCGGCTCCGATTTTCCACAAGAGCCCATAATGCTGATACTTATACTGCCGGGAATCCAGCACCAGCCGGACATCCCCATCTGAAGGAAGCGCCTGGGCAAAGGTTTGAAAGTCGATCCAGTGGCTGCGATAGGTCACATACTGGCTTATGCCGATCCCCACATAATCCGAAAGGCGGTACGCCCAGGTCAGACCATACCACGGTTCGTTCAGCCGTTCATAGATCTGGCTGTCGACGCCCGTAGGGATGCCATCCGGAAACACTCCCCCGAAGTCATAGTCGCCCACTACGGCCCCTGTAAGGTCCAACTTGGTATGGCTTCGCGTGAGATACGAGTAGCCCAACCAGTGTTTCCCAAGGCCCTTAATAGGGATCGAACCGGCGAACAGGGAAGGCGCCTCCCCCAGGTCTGTTGAATTCAGCCGGTTCTCTTCCGGCCCGAGGCCCTCGATGGAGATCGTGGGGAAGTGGAAGACCTTGGCGAACATGAGCAGCTCTACGGCCTCCGTTTCAATGAGACTCAGGCCGCCGGGATTATAGTAGGTGCCGGACAGGTCGAGGACGGAGCCGATCACGGCACCCCCCAGAAGGTTGGATCGCGTTCCGTATTGGTAGGTCCAGTAGTGGGAGTCCTGGGCGGATCCCAAAACGGCCAGCAGCGAAACCGCGGCAACGATCGATCCGAGTATCGATATGCGGCGCATTAATCCATCTCTCTTATAAAAGGCAAGACGGCAAATCCATAATGGCATGATTATATCTGTAACTAAAAATAAAAATTCAACCCCCCGGTCAGGGTGTAGTTCTTGACAGCGAGGTCGCTTTCGTCGATGGCAAATATGCGGCTGTGGTATTTTCCCTCACCCAGGATGCCGAAACTCTGGCCCAGCTTCAGCTCGACACCGATGCCGAAATTCACATCCGTTACAGAGTCCTTGCCAATATCCTTGACATTGGCCGTGTAGTATCCATAGCCGAGAATAAAATATGGACGGACTATGGGAATTGGCAGGAAAAGCTTCCCGTTGAGGCCCAGGTAGTTGTAGTTGACGCTGCGATCTCCCCAGCCGATATCCGGGAAATCCGATAGCGTCATGTTGTGCGAGACCTGGAGATACTGCCCCTCGACGGCCAGGAAAAGGAAATTGAAGCCCAGACGCAGCCCGTACACAAAACTCGTGTCACTGTCGAACTTCACATCCTCCAGGGTCAGCTTTTGGCTTGACACGCCTCCGTCCAGGCCTAGGTACAGCTGTCCATAGGCAGATCCAGCCAGAAGGAGGCCGAGCATTGCTGTGAATACCAATGTCTTCTTCATGAGTTAGTCTCCACTTCGTGCTTTTCACTAACATAACACAAGGTATGACCCTGTTTCCAGGCATATTCATCGGTGGCAGGCCCATCCATAACTGGAGTAACTGTTAAATCTGTCGTTTTTGCAGATAAGGAGGTCAAGAGGTCGAATTCTTGACCGGACCTGGGGATTGTGGTATCAACAAGGAAGCCCATGGGGAAAAAACGTCTCGACCTTTCGACCTCCATCTTCATCGGCCTGGGATTGGGCATAGCCTGTGGGATCTTCTTCGGGGAATACTGCCGCTTCTTGAGTGTAGTGGGCGGGATATTCATCGGGCTCCTCCAGATGTCCATCCTCCCCTACATCATGGTAGCACTGATCGTGGGCATCGGATCCCTGACCATCGACAAGGCCAAACTCCTCGGGGCCAAAGGCGGAATCTGGCTCCTGCTCCTCTGGGTGATCGGGATCGTCGTGATCCTGGCCATGCCCCTGGCCTTCCCGGCCATGAAGACCGCCTCGTTCTTCAGCGACAGCCTGGTGGAGGCTCCGGAACAGCTCAATATCCTGGGCATGTTTATACCCTCCAATCCTTTCCGCTCCATGACAGACAGCGTCATCCCGGCCACCGTGATCTTCAGCATCGCCCTGGGCCTCGCCCTCATGGGCCTCAAGGAAAAATCCACACTGTTAGAACCGCTGCGCACACTGTCCGAAGCGCTGACCAAGATCACACGCTTTATGATCGGTCTGGCTCCCATAGGAGTCTTCGCCATAACGGCGAGTGCCGCCGGGACAGTAACCCTCCAGGAACTGGGGCGCCTGCAAGCCTATTTCATCTCGTTCATCTTCGCCGCACTGATCCTGACCTTCTGGATCCTGCCCTCCGTGATCGCCACCTTCACTCCCTTCAAGTTCGGTGACATCCTGAAGATGTCCAAAGAGGCACTGATCACCGGCTTTGCCACAGACAGCCTGTTCATCGTCCTTCCTGTTCTGATCGAGAACTCCAAGGAACTGTTCCGCAAGTATAACCTTGAGAAAAGCAATACCTCGTTTGTTACCGACATCGTCATTCCGATCTCCTTCAATTTTCCTCTCCTGGGCCGATTGCTGTCTCTCATCTTCGTCCTGTTCGCGGGCTGGTATTACGGAACCCCCATCGGGCTCAGCGGCTATCCGGTTTTGACGGGTGTCGGCCTGTTCAGCATGTTCGGAAAGCCCTACATCGCCATGCCCTTCCTGCTGAACACGATGCACCTCCCGGTGGATATCTATGAGCTCTATCACATAGCTGCTCTATTCACCGGGCGCTTCGCCACTCTGGTCTCGGCCGTGCACCTCCTAACGCTCACCATTCTGATCACCTGCGCTGTTTCCGGCACCCTGACCTTCAAGGTGAAAAAAATGCTGGCCAGCCTGGGAATCAGCCTGGTCATTCTCGCAGTAGGGATCGTTGGTATCAACGCATTTTTGAGCGGCTCCCTGCAGGATTCCTATACCAAAGACAAGGTCATCGCCGAAATGCAGCTGCTGGAAAATCCGGTGCCTTCGGTTGTCCACCAGGCCCCTCCAGCCGAACTCCCGCCGTCCGAAAAAGACAAACCCCGTTTACCTCTCATACGAGAGAGGGGGGCCCTCAAGGTGGGATTTCTGGCCGACCGGCTTCCCTTCTCCTATTTCAACAGCAGCGGTGACCTGGTGGGATTCGATGTCGAGCTCATGCACATCCTGGCCCGGGAACTGGATGTGTCTCTGGAATTCATCCCCACCGATTCTGCTTCTCTGGTCGAACACCTTAACGAGGGACACTTCGACCTCGCCATTTCGGGGATCCCCATAAATACAACCTATATCGAACAGATGGCCTTTTCAGACTCCTACCTGGACGTCACGATGGCCTTTGTGGTGCAGGATTTTCGGAGAAATGATTTTGCCACTCTTAAAAAGATCAGGGACATGGAACATCTAAGGATCGGTCTGCTCGGGAATCTGGAGTATTTCGTGCGGATTCTGCAAAATGCATTTCCCAACGCCGATATTGTCGAACTCGAATCCCGCCGCGAGTTTTTCGAAGGAACAGGACCTGAGATCGATGCCATCTTGACATCCGCTGAAGATGGCGCGGCCTGGACTCTGCTTTATCCGAGTTTCCAGGTCGTCGTACCCAAGCCGAGCCGGGCAGCCCAGCCCCTGGGATTTCCGGTTGCGGTGGGAGACCAGCATCTTGTAGCCTTCCTGAACCGCTGGATCGACCTTAAGAAGAAGAACGGCGACATACAAAGGCTCTTCGACCACTGGATTCTCGGCGAGGGAGCGGAAGACACAGGGCCCCGCTGGTCCGTCATCCGCGACGTCCTCCACTGGGTGGAGTAAGTCGGGCGACTCTGTCTGAATCCCTGCTTATCTCTCTGAGGCTATCGGCGCCGACGTCCGCCCATCGACCGGGACCTCGAGCTCTGGAAATTCTGGGTGCGGGCTGATCCCCGTTGGCGGGCCTGGGCCTGGCGGTTCAACT
>JBGUED010000157.1:0-5989 GCA_041821525.1 Candidatus Aminicenantaceae bacterium
GGATTCCCTTAAGCCCCCGGTCATCCAGGATGGGGTAGATGGAGAGCTTGAACCGGATCAGAGGAGAGACCGGGAACATATTTCCCAGCGTAGTCATGTCGTCCTGTTCTGGGAAGCGGTGCAAATAGGTGCCGTGGAACGAGATGTAGAGATAGGCCAAGAGATCCGAGGAGGTGGAGTTCTGCTTCAGGTGGGTGTTGATAGGGTCTACGTTCTCTTTGACCCACTCGAAGTAGTCGTCCATGCTCTCATCACTCTGAGCGTCTCCGCCCGTGATGCCTTTGGTGTTGACGGGTATGTGGTCTACGATCTCCACATATCTCCGGAATCCTTCCAGAGAGGGGGCCGACACAATCAAGGCCCTGGCCTGCTGCAGAACATCGGGATCCGTGATCCCTATCTCGCGTTCCCTCAGGGCCAGCACCAGGGCGGCTTCGAGGAAGCGCTCTCCCGTCTTCTGCTTGAAGGCGGGAAAAGGGAGGAGCTCGCCATAAATGGCAAAGGCCTGTCTCATGTTGACATAGTTATAGGTCGACATGAGACCGTCAGCCTCCTTGAGACGCAGGTTGTACTGGGCGAGTTCCTGGGGCGTCACCTCGGGCTGAGGTGTTCCGGCGCAGTGGACGAATATGAGGGCTGCGAGCGTGAAGATCAGGACAGGGGCCGCTCTGGACATATTTGCCTCCCTTTGAAGTATCTCCATTATACCTCAATCCTGTTACGCATGACACCTGGGATCTGTTATAGTATGGGAGATTCATCATAACCGCATATTGAAGGGAGAATACACATGGTTAAAAAAATAGGCATCCTGATGCTGCTTTGGTTATTCTGCGCCGCGCTCCCGGGCCTCACCCAGGAGATCGACCTCCTGGAGAAGGCGGCTCAGGCCCGCTGGAACAACCGTGACGGAGATCAACTGGTCTTTGGCCGGGACCAACAGGAACAGGGGACAGTTCGGTACGAATCTGACTCCACTCTGGAGGACGGTCGGAAATACGACCGAGTTTTGTTCATACACCCGCCCTGGAAGAGCGGTGGGGCCGTTTATGGCGGGTTCGACGATCTGACCATCCCCGGGAACGATCCCAAACTGGTCTTCACTGTCGGATTCAATCAGGGCGCGGCTGGGACTGACGGCGTTTCCATTGGCGTGCGCTTCCTGCACGCAGGAGCCCCGGAGGGTGCGAGAGAGAGGCGTGTGGGGGCAACCACCCAGCTGGGCAGCCCTTCCCAGACGATCTACACGCTTCAGGTCCGTTATGACCGGCAGCTTGCCCGAGGCGAGTGCAGCCTGGAGCAGTTTGCCGGCCAGACAGGCACGCTGATGCTGGTCCTCAATGCCGGCAACTCAGCCGACAAGGACTGGGCGGTGCTGACCGAGCTCAAGATTCTTTCCGGGCCCGCCGCATCCGAGAAGCAGAAGCAGGTCGTGAAAAACCTGTCCGGCCACAGCGGGCGTTTGTACGGCATCCGGTTCAGCCCGGACGGCACCTCTGTGGTGACCGCCTCGGCAGACCGGACAGCCAGGATTTGGGCGTTTCCCTCGGGCAAACTGACCAGCACGCTCCGCGGCCATTCCGGAAATGTGTTTGCGGCGGATTTCAGCCCCAACAGCCGCCGTGTGGTGACAGGCGGAGGGGACGGCACGGCCCGAATCTGGCAGGCCGGGAGCGGGAACCAGCTCCAGGTTCTGCAGGGCCACAGCAAAGCGGTCCTCTCCGCGGCCTTCAGCCCGGACGGCAGCCTTGTGGCTACGGGCAGCGACGACGGGACTGTGAAGATCTGGCAGGCCTCCAACGGAAAAGAGCTCCGGAGCATTACGATCGCCTCGCTCGGGGTCTATTCCGTGGCATTCAATCCTCAGGGCCGGCTCCTCGCCGTGGGCAGCACCAACGGAGGACTGTCTCTCTGGCGCGTAAATTCCGGGGAAAAAGTGCGGGAGTTCAGCGGCCACACGCGTGCCGTCTCCAGCGTCGAGTTCACGCATACCGGGATTCGGCTGGTCTCGGCCAGCGTTGATAACACGGCCAAGGTCTGGAATGCCGACAACGGTAAAATCATCCAGAATTTCGGCGGGCAGGCGTTCCATGCCGCCGCCTTCAGTCCCAACGGCAAGTACATCGTGACCGGGGGTGACGGCCAGGCCGTGATCTGGGTCGCAGGCGAGGGGACGAGGGTGATGGCTGTCCGTCATGCCTCGGGGGACGCCGTCCGCTCCGTCGACTTCCACAGCAGCGGCCGGTATGTGGCCCTGGCTGGTGAGAACGGCACGGCCCGAATCTGGGAAGTCGAGCTGGAATAAATCCTCGCGAACGCGGTATATAGGGTGATGCGGCACGAGGAGGCCGCGCCCCATGCTGGAACTGCGCGAGGTCACCAAAAAATTTTCCGTCTACCCTGCCGTCAAGAAGGTCAGCTTCCGGGTAGAACCGGGAGAGGTCGTCGGATACCTCGGGCCTAATGGAGCCGGGAAGTCGACCACCATCAAGATGCTGGCCGGGCTGCTGGAGCCTACCTCGGGTGCCATCGAATACCGGGGAACCAAGATCTCCAAAAACCTGTATTCCTATAAGCAGAGGATCGGCTATGTGCCGGAAAATGCAGAGATCTATCCCCACCTCTCCGGCTTCGATTACCTGCTCATGGTGGGCCGGCTGCGGCAGATCCCGGAGCGGATACTCAAGCCCCGAATCAAGGAGCTGATGGCATCGTTCCATCTCTCCATGGAGATGGACATGGCCATCTCGTCCTATTCCAAGGGAATGGTCCAGAAAGTGTTGATCTCTTCCGCGTTGCTTCACGATCCGGAGATCCTGCTGCTGGACGAACCCCTGTCCGGGCTCGACGTGACCACCGGCCTGGTTATCAAGGACCTGGTCCGGATGCTGGCCGGATCCGGCAGGATCATCATATACTCGTCTCATGTCCTCGAAGTGGTGGAAAAGGTGTGCTCCCGGACTATCATCATCCACAAGGGGTCGATCGTAGCGGATGACTCTGTCGAAAACCTGAGGAAGCTGATGCAGCTGCCCAATCTGGAGAAGATCTTCAGTCAGTTGGTGGTCAAAGAAGACACAGAGGCCAAGGCTCGGGAGATCCTGGCCGCTATCCGCCCCGAGGGATGCTGAGAGGCGCATGGCATTCAGGGATTATCTGATCTGTTCGGTCCGGGGCGACCTGAAGCACTTTTTGGTCCTCACGCGGCATTTCTACCTGCGCCTTTTCCACAACGATGTCGTGTCGTTCGGGGACCAAATGCAGGAGAAGATTATCGGGGCCCAGGCCCTCCTGGCCGTGCTCTGCGGACATGTGTCCAATGTCATGCTGTTCAGATATATCCTTCTCGAGGACCGGGGAACCTCCTGGGTGGAAAAGTGCTTTGTGACCACGTTCTTCATGCTGCTGATCGGTTTCATCGCCGTGTTCGAATGGGATGTCATCTTCCCTGATGGGCGCGACTATGTGAACCTCATCCCTCTCCCGGTCAAGATCCGCACCCTGTTCCTGGCCAAGTTTGCCAGCCTGTTTTTTTTCGTGTCCCTGTTTGCCGTTGCCATCAACGCGATCGCGGTCTTCACCCATGCCTTCTATCTGGTCAAATGGCAGTCGAAAAGCCTTTCCTATGGGCTTCGTTTCATGGGGGCGCATCTCGTGGCTAACTTTGCGGCCGTATTTTTTTTCTTCTTTTTCAATGTGCTGGTGATCGGCCTGCTCATGAACCTCCTCGGAGTCCGGCTTTTCCGCCGCCTCTCCGTCTACGTCCGGTCGGCTTTTCTGGCCGCCTATATCTTTTTCTTGGTCATGTACCTGACGGGGACGGCCCTAATCACGCCCTCCTTCGATTCGTTCCTCGAACTCAAGGCCCACAATGCCGATTTCCTCTTCCTGTTCCCTCCCATGTGGTTCACCGGCCTGTACGAAACTCTACTGGGCCACGGCGATGCCTTTTTCCGGCCCTTTGTCCCGCTGGCCGTCCTCTCCCTCGTCGCTACAGTAGGGCTTTTCTATGTTACTATGGGGCTAGGCTACCGGCGTTATCTGAAACACATGGCGGCCAGCAGTGCCTCGCGGCCGCATTTCAGAGGCCTGCGCTCCCGCATCCGGGCGGCCTTTGATGCGGTATTCCTGCCTCACTCTGTGCAGAGGGCGGTATTTTATTTCATCGACCAAACCCTGAGGCAGAGCATGTTCCATAAGGTGCGGCTGGCCAGCTTCCTGGCTGTAGCCCTGGGGATGATCCTGGCCCTGGTTCTCCCACAGCCCGGGGCCCTCAGCCGGGGGGCTCGTCCCAGTCAAGCCCTCCTCGCCGCTCCGCTCATCCTGAGTTTCTTCCTTCTGATCGGGATCCGCGGTGTGTTTAAGATTCCCTCTGTGATTGAGGCGAATTGGGTTTTTCGACTTACTGAGGATCGGGGCAAACACCACTATTTTTCCTCCGTGCGTAAGGTCATCCTGTTCCGGGCCCTGATTCCTCTGTTCTTTTTTCTCTACATCTTTTATACTTATCTCTGGGACCCAGTTACGGCCTTCTATCACTGCGCATACGGCTGTGCGGTCTCGGTCGTCCTCATGGAAGTTCTTTTTCTGAAGCAGCGAAAAATCCCCTTCACCTGTTCCTATCTCCCGGGGCAGGAGCGCATTCAGCTCTTCTGGCTGGCCTATATTCTGGCTTTCCTGGGTTATGTTTTCATCCTGACAGATGTGGAAGCTGTACTTCTGCTCAGGCCGGCCGCGTTCCTGTATTTCTTCGGTGCTGTCCTGGTTCTGCTGACGGGCATCAGAGCCTACCTGCACCTGTTCTTCTACAAGGAGATCCGGATCCTGTATGAGGAAGCACCGACAGCGGTGATGCTGGGCCTGCAACCCTATGAATGATACCCGGCCAAAGGGAGGAGGGTATGTTACGCAAAGTCCTGTTCATCGTTCTGCTCGGTCTGGGGCTCATGGTGCTTTTGTGGCTCCTGCTTACGGTCATGGGGTGCCGTCCATCTGATCGGGAGGAGAGAGGTGCGGGGCCTTTTCTGTTGGAAGAGGCCACGATCTCTCAGATACATGCCGCCTTCCAGAGAGGTGACCTGAGCTGCCGGCAGCTGGTGGAGCGTTACCTGGACCGAATTTCTGCGTATGACCGTCCAGAGGGCCTCAATGCTCTGGTCGTCATCAATCCGCGGGCACTTGAGAGAGCGGATGAGCTGGATGCTGAGTTCCGTGCCAGCGGCCGCTTGCGGCCCCTGCACGGCATCCCCGCTATCGTCAAGGACAACTACGAGACCCATGATCTCCAGACCACGGCTGGCTCTGTAGCCCTGGCCGGTTGGCTGCCTCCGGACGACGCCTATCAGGTCCGGGCCATCCGGGAGGCTGGAGCCATTGTCCTGGCTAAGTCAAACATGGCGGAGTGGGCCTTCAGCCCTTACGAGACCGAGAGCTCGATCGCCGGGATAACACGCAATCCCTATGACCTTACCCGCGTCCCGGCCGGGTCCAGCGGAGGCACGGCGGCGGCCGTATCCGCCAACCTGGGCGCAGTCGGACTGGGCACGGACACGGGGAATTCCATTCGCGGCCCTGCATCCCATGCCTGCCTGGTGGGGCTCAGGCCCACTATCGGCCTCACCAGTCGGGATGGAATCCTGCCCCTCTACTTGCGCAACGATGTGGGCGGACCCATGACACGGTCGGTGGAAGACACGGCCATACTTTTAGGTGTGCTCGCCGGGCCCGATCCCGCAGACCCGGTCACACAGGCCGGCCGGGGAAAGATTCCTGAGGATTATCTGGGATTCCTGGACCGAAACGGCCTGCAGGGGGCACGCCTCGGAGTGCTCAGATTCCTGAGCGATACAGCCACGGCCGATGCCGAGATCGCGGAGCTCTTCGAGGCCGCCATCGCCGACCTGAGGCGCCTGGGCGCGGAGATCGTCGACCCGTTCCAGCTGGCCGACTTCGAGAAGCTCTCCGAGGGACTGTGGTGTGATGTCTTCGC